>DATJDP010000228.1:0-19309 GCA_035497355.1 Flavipsychrobacter sp. | reverse complement strand
CGTTTTTCAAGTTTATGCCATCTTCCTTTAAGATAGGAGCCATCTGGCCCCAACTCGTTATAATAATTATAACTATCGCAAGCATCCCGTTTCTGAAATCGGCTGCCATTTCGGTCGCATTTATTCTCTACGTGATTTTATCTTTTATTCATAAGCCAAAACAAGCATAAGATGACTTTTACAGCACATATCAATGTAATGCCTTTGAAGGAACTATTGGATCCCCAAGGCAAAGCAGTAAACAACAGCCTGCACAATCTGAGCCTGACAGGAATTAACGACGTAAGAATTGGCAAGCACATTACGCTGAAAATCGAAGCTGAAAACAAGGCCGAAGCTGAAAAGCTAACCACAGAAGCTTGTAAAAAACTGCTTGTTAACCAGGTAATGGAAGGGTTTGACTTTACAATAGTTGAGGGATAACGCCTGCAGAGGAGAATCTCCAAAAACAGTTATGGAAGAACCAACAGAACTCGGTAAGACAGCTCAACCCCTTTCTAAAGGCGGTGAAGGAAGGCTTTATCTTATACCGTCTCCTATTGGCAATCTGGGGGACATTACCTACCGTGCGGTTGAAGTGTTGAAGCAGGTAGACGGAATACTGTGTGAAGATACCAGAACAAGCAGTGTCTTATTACGTCATTATCATATACAAAAGCCGCTCACACCCAACCATCAGCACAATGAGCATAAGGTATTAAACCACCTAATCGAGCAGTTGCTTGCCGGAAAGGCTTATGCCTTGATAACCGACGCAGGGACCCCAGGTATTTCAGACCCCGGCTTCCTGCTGCTAAGAGAATGTCTGAGAAACAACATTGCCATAGAATGTCTGCCTGGTGCCACGGCCTTTGTTCCGGCATTGGTACAATCCGGTATTCCATCCAACCGATTTGCTTTCGAGGGTTTCCTTCCGGTGAAAAAAGGACGGCAGACGATGCTGAAGAAATTAGCAGAAGAGGAGCGGACCATCATACTGTATGAGTCGCCGCACCGTCTTCTTAAAACCTTGCAGGAGCTTGCTCAATATCTTGGACAGGAAAGAGATGCAGCGGTTTGCCGCGAACTAACAAAAATGTTCGAAGAAACGGTACGTGGGACACTTCAGACATTGGCAACACATTTTGAAAAGACACCTCCAAAAGGAGAGATTGTAATTGTAATATCGGGACGGGAATAAGCCAACTCATTACTACTTTTCTCTTTTTAATAGAGGACTGCCAGAAGCTAATAAGCCAAAAAGGCAGAAAATGGCGATCCCAATCAGTTCTATTTTGCGCTGAACTCAAAGTCAATTAACATTGTCTTAAACTCATTCAAGTTTCTTTCAAACTCAATCCACATTGTTACGAACTCAATTGAGTTTGAAAGAAACTCAATTGAGTCTATAAAAAACTCACTTTAGTTGAAGAAAACCAGGGAAAGGTTGAGGTAATATCAATAGAGATGGAGGTTGCTTAATATGGAATAGAGAAGACCTTATACTGGTTTTGTTTAGAAACGATATAGGTTGAGGCAAACTCAATAGAGATTCTTTCAAACTCAATTGACATGAAGACAAACTAAACAGAGTTTGAGACAAACTCAATTGAGTTTGAAAGAATCTCTATTGAGTTTCGGTTTTGAAACCTTTTCTTTGAGTGGACCGTAAATGAGTTGGTTGATTTACAGTATTTTATAGATACAGGTAAGTGGTAGTTTCGGTTTTGTAACGACCGTTTAGTAGTCACTTTATATTTATATCAGATTTAATTTGAAGCAGTTTGTCGTTTCATTTGTCGCTACATTAAGAAAGATGGTGATTTGTCAATACCGACGATAGCCAGCCGGAGCAGTCAAACTGACAGACCGCGCGATCAAAGATCTAATGGCGGGAAAAGAATATTTTGGGGATAGGAACTTTTTTTTGAGATTGTTAACCAGCAACTGACAGCCGTATCAACGACATAAAAAAAGGCCGTATCGAACGATACGGCCCATTTCTTTTAAACAATTTTACTGATTAATGTGCCATAGTATCTGTAGACATTGCACCAGTTGTGTCAGCTGGCATAGCAGTAGTTGTATCCATTGGAGCTGGAGCTACTGGTTCTGGAGCTACCATTGTAGTGCTATCAGTGTTAGTAGTTTCATCGTTGTTGGTGTTACCGCAAGATGCAACGAAAAGGCCCATTGAAAGAGCGAAAATGCTAAGTTTTACGAATTTCATAACTTGTTTTTGTAAGTGGTTATTTCACGTTTATACGTAAGTTGTTAAAAGGTAACCCATCCTACAGCAGTTTTTTTACAACTTTTTTCACTGAGCGGGAGGTCGATTTGTATCATCTTTAACCCGAATGGGGCTAAGTTTGCAAATATCTGCGTCATTTTACCCGGCGCAAGGTTACTTTTCTTAAAAAGCAGGATTAAAAAGTGCATCACCCACTATATACAGAGCAGCAATTGTTAAATGATCTGGCAAAGGGCGATCGTAATGCTACCGAGCAAATTTATAAGCAGCATTATAAAATAATCAGTAGCTGGATCAATCAGAACGGAGGAACGACAACAGATGCCTCAGATATTTTTCAGGAGACAATGGTTATTCTGTATGAAAAATCGAAGTCGGAAGATTTTAGGTTGACTTGCAAGGTTGGAACTTATCTTTTTGCCATCAGCAAACATCTGTGGTACAAAAAGCTGGAGAAGGCTCAAAAGCAACCGCGATTGCTGGGCGACGATATAGGTGGTGATGGACAGGACTGGGCTTATGAAGATGATATAAATAGTTATAAAGAAAAGGAAATGCATTATCAGAGCCTTGACCAGGCACTGGATCAATTAGGTGAACCTTGCCGGTCTTTGCTAAAAGCTTTTTATCATGAGGATAAGAACATGCAGCAAATAGCGGCGGAATTCGGGTACACAAATCCCGACAATGCAAAAACGCAGAAGTATAAATGCCTTAACCGCCTTCGTAAAATATTTTACCTGGCGCAGGCAAAATTGCAATAGAACATGACAAGAGATTTTTTTAACTGGCAGCTCGCAGAGGCCTATGTAGCCGGGACGCTTCCCGCTTTGGAGCAGACTGCATTGCATACAAGGCTGGAAACGGACCCTGTGTATGCGGCGGACTTCTATGAGTGTGTCAATATGATCAGGAATCTTGAGGAGGGTGGCCGTCAGAAGCAATTCCGAAATATGCTTGTGAACATTCATAAGGAACAGTCGGAACAAAAGCAATCTTCCTGGAAAGTTCGTACCATTCCCTTACGCACTCATTACCTCAGAACCGGTGCTGTGGCGGCAGGAATTGCGCTTCTAACCTCACTTTCCACTTTTGGGATAGTAAACCACAACGAGAAAAAACGCTCTTCTCAATACAGCGTTTTAAGAAGGGAACTGGAAACGATCAAACGCTCACAGTCTGCCCTTAATAAAAAGATTAACGTACAGCAAAATCAGCCCGTGGCACCAGCTAATTATGCAGGAACAGGGTTTGCATTAACGAATGACGGATACTTTGTTACTAACTATCACGTTACAGAGGGAGCAGATTCAGTTTATATTCAAAACAAGGCGGGACAATACTTCAAGACGCACCTCGTAACATTTGACGCGGCGTCTGATGTGGCTATTTTAAAAGTAGATCATAAGAATTTCCGCTTTGGCAAGACGGACGTTCCTTATGCTTTTGCAATAAACAAGAAGAAGATTGGTGCAAAAGTTTTTACCCTCGGCTTCCCGCAGGACGAGATTGTATATAATGAGGGATATATCAGCTCCAAAAACGGCTTTCAGGGCGACTCTATACAGTATCGTCTGGAGCTTCCGGCTAATCCGGGCCAGAGCGGTGCACCAGTTATGGACAACAACGGCTACGTGATAGGCATAGTTACCGGTAAGGAAACCGAGTCCGAAGGAACAACCTACGCAGTAAGCACCAAAGCAATTTACGACCTTATAGAAAACTCAGATCTGAATATTAAGCTTTCAAAAGGCAACAATAAGTTGCACAAACTGCCGAGAGAGCAGCAGGTAGAAAAACTGGAATACTTCACCTGCAGCGTAAAGGTGTATAAGAAACCATAAAATAAGGCGGCCGTATATGGCCGCTTTTTAATTTTTATTTAGCGTTTAATCGAAACAAAAAAATAAGCGACCCTTATTTATTAACTATTTTTGCGCCGCAATCCTCTACAGTGAGCGTTCTGAATAATTTCCTGAGAAAAAGAAGCAACAACCCTGATGCCGAAATGGCCTTCATAGACCATATCGAAGCACTGCGTTGGCATATTATACGCTCTTTGCTGGTGATTGCTGTTGCGTCCATTGTCATATTCTTCAATATAGAATGGATTTTCACGCATGTTATTCTTGGCCCAGCAACTGCAGATTTCGTTTCTTACGGGTGGCTTTGCAAAATTGGTAAGCTTGTAGGCACAGACGTGCTTTGCCTCGGCGACATGCAGCTCATGTTTCAGAACACCGAACTGAGCGGGCAGTTTATGATGAGCTTTTCGTCATCTTTTATGATCGGCTTTATCATTGCCTTTCCTTATGTCTTTTGGGAACTATGGAAATTCGTTAAGCCGGCCCTGACAGAAAAAGAACTGAAGCATGCGCGGGGAATCGTTTTCTGGAGCTCCCTATTGTTTTTTACCGGAGTATTATTTGCTTACTATATCATTGCTCCCTTTACAATTAATTTCTTCGCAAACTACCAGTTGAGTCCGCAGTTCAAAAACATCATTACCATCGCCAATTATTACGACACAATGAGCGATCTCGTGTTAGGCATGGGAATAGTCTTTGAGCTACCGGTGATTGTCTTTTTCTTATCGCGGATTGGGCTTCTTACTCCTAATCTAATGAGGGATAAACGGAAATACGCCTTTATCATTATCCTCATCGTAGCGGCTGTCATTACACCGCCTGACTGGCTATCCATATGGATCGTAACCATTCCATTGGTACTTTTGTACGAGGCCGGTATCACTATCAGTGAGCGCGCCATGAAAGAAAGAAAAAGAAAAGAACGTGAAGAAAACTATTAATAACTATGGAAACTTCCTTCAATAAAGAACTACCCGTTGCCATTGGCGCAGACCATGCAGGCTTCGAATACAAAGAAGAAGTAAAGAAGCTTCTTGCAGAAAGCGGAATAGGTATTGACGACAAGGGTACTTACAGCGCAGACAGCGTGGACTATCCGGACTTTGCGCATCCTGTAGCCACGGATGTGACGGAGCATAAGGCAGCATTTGGCATTCTTATCTGCGGTAGCGGAAACGGTGTCTGTATTACGGCAAATAAACACGCCGGCATACGGGCTGCACTTTGCTGGAATGAAGAACTGGCTTCACTAGCACGCCAGCACAATAATGCAAACGTTCTTTGCGTCCCTGCGCGCTTCGTTTCTATTGATCTCGCAAAAGCAATGGTTAAGACTTTTATGGAAACGCCTTTTGAAGGTGGAAGGCATGAAAAAAGAGTGGAGAAGATTTCGTTATAAGCTAATCGATCATCACGCGCAAAGTGGTAAACAGACTTCTTGGAAGAAAATTAATACTGCCGTTACCGCTATGAATGCCGCTTTGAGTTAGCCCTGTTGCTGTCAGCGTTTCAACATTCAGGATGTTTTTTACTCCGACTGTTACACCTAACTTTTTGTTCCAGAATTTCCTCTCGAGAGAAGCATCGAGCATGTGGTAAGAAGGTTGACGACCATCATAATTTACACTGCCATCGATACTGGAGCGGAGAAAAGGCTGAGCGCCGGTAAACTTATAAAAAGCAGAGATACCGATTTTCGGTCTTTTCCAATAATAAAAAATGCTGGAGTTTAGTTCGTTTGCAGCGAACGCGCTGTAACCTGTCTGGGAGAAGGTATAGTTGAAGGAGTAACCTACCATGTAATGAAAACTGGAAGCCTGTCCTTCCAGTTCAAAACTGGTGATAGCATTTTGTTGGAGGGTCAGATTACCGTATTTGAATTCAATGCTGCGCGGATCTTCCGGATGCGTCGGCACCAACATAATACCATTCTTTACGTTATTGTAGTAACCGGTGGCAAGCAATTGAAGGTAGTTTCCATCATTTGTGTAAAGCATGTCGGAAACTGATAACTGAAGGTGATCGCCCTCCTCTGCCTTTAGATGCTCATTACCAAAGATTTTATGATTAACATCTTCAAAGTCAAGATACATTTCCTTTAGTGAAGGCGCGCGGAAACCTTTTGCGTAAGAGGCGCGCAATTGTACCTTCTCGGAAGCGGTGAAGAGAATATTGGCAGCAGGCATAACAGGCACTCCGAAACGAGTATTGTAAGTACCACGTACTCCCACCTGAAGTTTTAGTCTTTCATTTTCTAAGAAAGGAGCGGTAAGCATTCCGAACAAAGCGTAATCATCTGCAGCATGTTCAGAACCGGAAATCTTTTTGCTGACACCCCTTTGCAACGTGATATCGTATCCTGTTGTAAGGGTAAATCTGCCCAATTTCGTATCATAGATCAAACGACTCGTCACATCCTGAAAGGTAGAGGTGTCCTGCTCACCGGGAATTGTAGAAGGGGTTTGACTCAGATTAGTCATATCCTTGTTGTAGGTATTTCTTATACGATGGTAATATGCATAACCGTTCAGTATCTTCCAGCTTGCTTTCCCTAACTTACCTTCAAGCGACAGACTGTTCATGGAACGTGTTGTAAAATAAAATTCATCTGTTGCCTTAACACCATTAAACGGGTCAAAGGTGTTTAGGCTACCCTTATTCGTTATTTTCTCCTTAAGGAAATTACTATTGAACGCCAGTTTAAAGTCTTTCCCGGAATAATATCTATATCCCGCATCTGCTACATATTGCTCTTTAGGCTTGAAAAGCAGATTTCGTTTAGGATAAATAGTATCGGTTCCATAAGACGATATACTGTCTATGTATTTCCATCCCTGAAAAAAATTTCTTCCTGCGCTTAGGCTAACGCTATGGTGTTTCCACGATTTTGCGCCGCCAATATTGAAATTGTATTTACCTACTGTTTCGAAGTTGGCCGTTGCCTGGAGTTCGAAAGATTTTCTGTTCTCCTTTTCGATTACATTAATTACACCTCCTAAAGCATCTGTCCCGTAGATAATGCTCATCGGGCCCTGAACAATTTCAATTCTGTCTACATTATACAAGTTGATCTGGCCGAGATCAATATTCCCGCCCTCGCGGCCGTTCATCGCCACCCCATCCCTCATAATCTTCACTTTGTCACCATTTAATCCTTGCATTCTCATTCCTGCACCTAGCACTGCATCATTGCTCACACTCACGTTCAGCTGGTTCGCCAATACTTCGTTCAGCGTGACCGCACCCTCAGACTGAATGCGGGCTGCACTGATCACTTTATAATTGGCAAGCGCATTCTGAGGCTTTGTAGGTTCCGGAACACCCGTTACTACAACCTCATTCAATGAGGTAAACCTCTTTACCAGCGAAATCGTTATTTGAGCAACCGAATCATTAAGGAGCAACGTTTCAGGATCGTAGCCTGTAAAAAACACCTGAACTTTTACTGGAAAACTCTTTATCGTTAACCCTGCATTTCCCTGTTCATCTGTCTCAGAACTACTAATAATTCTCTCCCCGGAAACGGTGTAAACATTGACATATGCAAATGCTACAGGCGCCCCATTTCCCTGGTTCTGCACATGAACATTCAGTTTATATTGTGCGTTTACAATTATTGAGAAGAACAAAAGAAAAAAAGAAAGGCTAACCCGCATCATCTGTATTTATTAAAAAGTTCAGCTACCCTAAGCGGCAACTGAACTTTAATCTCATCAGTGGCAAAATCCGTTAGTGTTGAACTACCAGTTTTTCAGTTGCTTTCCACGAGCCGTTCGTTAGATTCACAACGTAAGTTCCCGAAGCTAATCCTGAAGTATTTATGCTATACGCATTTAAGCCACTCTTCACATTCACTGAAGACCTGAAAGCTATCCGGCCTGAAATATCTGTTACAATAAGCATTGTATTATCCATTTTTTCCTTGCTGTCAACTAGTACATTTACATTGTTGCCTGCAGGGTTTGGAACAAGCTTGTAAGCAACTAGCGCCTGGTTCAGGTCAGTTACATTTAAAGGATTATAGGCACCTAAATATCGTTTCCCGAAAATAATTCTTCCATTTGCACTATTAAAGCCTGTAAACTGCAACTGATAGTACTCATTGGTGTTCTTTGTCTTGATAAAGTAATAGGTACTGTCTTCGAGTTCATACTGAAAGGTGGTCATATTAAAAGTTTTCCAGTCAGAGCCGATAGTGCCGATAATATCTGAATAAGGATAAGAAACAAAACCAACAGTATCGTCTGGACCCATATTCACTTTTTCAGCCACAGTTACGTCAAAATTAGAAAGAACACCAGTCACGCTGTAATAAGGACTGCCAGGTGCACCAGGAATATATTCCTTGTAACGAGTGAAAAGAATGTCCCATGCAGACCGTGATGGTTCGCGGTCCAGAACAGTTTGATTAACAACATCATAATAAGCAAACAAGCGATCCGTAAAATTTGGGCTACGGTAAATCTTTAGCGTGGTGTCTTCTGAGCCATCAAAGTTTGCAATTCTGAAAAGCCAATGAATGGAATCAATTGGAGTACTAACATATTCTTTAACCCAAAGCTTATAAGCAGTTGTCGTTGTACCGTCATTAATCATTAAAAGATAAAGGGAATCGCCAACAACCTTGTGAGTTTGTTGATCATAAAATCCCCAGCTGTAATCAAACGCATTGGCCGGATTATTCATTTTATTCAGTGCGCCGAAATTCCAGCTTGAGTCTGAATTGAAGAGCTGGTGAGCCGAGCCTGTTTTTCCTATTGTATCTGCTGCAGATAGGGTAGCAAAATTTGCTGCAGCGCCAAGGTGTAAGGAGTAAACATCTACTCCATGGGTATGATTTGCAAAGATGCTTACATGGCCGTAAGGTCCCTGCGGTGTCGTTTGAAACGCAATATGCCAGTTGGTATTGGAGGCAGTACCTGCTGCGCCGTTTTTAAGACTGTAAAAAACATCATTCGCGTAGCCAGAACCCATCTCTACACTATCAACCACCCACGATTGCGCCATTGCAACGGTTGAAGCAAAAGCAATAACACCAGTAAAAAGTAAAGCTTTCAATCTCATCTCAGTTTTTTTATAGCACAAAAGTACAGCGGTGCTAAGAGCAAACAGATGATATTACATGAATTGACAATTATATGACTAACCGACGCTACACAAGGCCTTGAGCTACCATATATTCTGCAATCTGTACCGCATTAGTTGCAGCGCCTTTGCGTAGATTGTCGGACACGATCCAGCAGTTAAGTGTGTTTGGCTGCGAATAGTCGCGACGAATACGGCCCACGTATACCTCATCCTTTCCGGAGCAAAAGAATGGCATGGGGTATTGATTATCAGATATATTATCCTGAACAACAACGCCTGGAAAAGAAGCGAGCAGACCCTTTACTTCCTGTTCGTCAAATTCAGTTTTAAGCTCGATATTCACGCTTTCACTATGCCCTCCAACAACGGGCACCCGTACGGTCGTCGCAGTCACCTTAATAGAGTCGTCGCCTATGATTTTACACGTTTCATTGGCCATCTTCATTTCTTCCTTTGTGTAGCCATTATCTGTAAATACATCTATATGAGGGAGTACATTTAAATCTATTGTATAAGGATAAACCTCCGCTTTTCCGCTGCCCGCCCGCTGGTCCATTAGTTCCGCAACGGCTTTCTGTCCTGTGCCTGTTACGGATTGATAGGTGCTTACGACAACACGTTTTACCCCGTATTTCTTATGCAGCGGTTGCAAAACCATAACCAATTGAATGGTCGAACAATTAGGATTTGCTATAGTGAAGTCTTCACTGGTAAGTAGTTTTCCATTCACTTCAGGCACCACCAGTTTCTTTCCGGGATCCATGCGCCAGGCCGAAGAATTATCAATTACCCTACAACCAGCCTCTGCGAACTTAGGCGCAAGCTCTAATGATGTACTACCGCCTGCAGAAAACAAGGCTATTTGCGGCCTTCTTGCTATAGCCTCTTCGGCTGTAATAATAGTATGCTCCTTACCCTTAAACAGAATGCTCTTCCCTACTGACTTTGCTGATGCCACCGGCAGTAATTCCGTAACAGGAAAATTTCTTTCTTCAAGCACCTTAAGCATCGTGCTGCCAACAAGTCCCGTTGCTCCCACTAAAGCGATTCGCATGGATCGAAAATTTTGCCAAAGCTAAAGCGAATAAGTGTTTTGACAACTTTATCATGCCTTTAATGTTCGTCGGCCTCGTTTTTAAGGTATTACAAAAAGGAAGCTATGAAACGGATATTGCTTGCGTTCGGACTCTTGTTCATCGCGCTGATAGGATTCAATAGTTGTGCAGTGGAAGGAACGGCATATTCTGATCCGTATTATTATCAACCACGTGTGCGTAGTAGCGTTTACATCGGTACTCCACCACCTCGTTATTACCATAGGCATTACTATCACCGGCATTATTATTCACCTCGGTACCAGGCACCATCCAGGCGACACTACTATCACTAAATCAACACGTAGAGCCGTCAACAACAGAACAATGCTGGCGGCTTTATTTCCTCAAAAGATCCTCTCCAATTTTTTCCGCTAATATTGTGTTCCCATGGATCACCTTGCTGCGCTGAACAAATACTTTCTAAAGTACAAGTGGAGGCTTTTTTTCGGAATAATCTTCATTACTATCAGCAACTTTTTCGCTGCTATGCCTGCTTCCATTATCCGGAATGTGATAGATAATGTGCAAAATGCAATGGCTCACGGGCCGGTGTCTGCAAGTGCACAGCCAGGCATTGTACGAACGGTAATGTGGGCTGGTTTACTGCTGCTCGGGCTGGCGCTCTTAAGGGGAATTTTTATGTTCTTCATGCGGCAGACGGTTATTGTAATGAGTCGCCTGATAGAGTATGATCAGAAAAATGAGATTTATAATCATTATCAGGAACTTCATACTCACTTCTTCAAAACGCACTTCACTGGCGATTTAATGAATCGCATTGCCGAAGATGTAAGCCGTGTGCGGATGTACACAGGGCCAAGTATTATGTATGCAACCAACCTGAGTGTTCTTACCATTATCTGCGTATGGAACATGGTAAATGTGAACGCTATGCTTACCCTTTGCGTTGTGTTGCCTTTACCTGTTCTTGCTGGTACTATCTACTTTGTCAATCGCATCATTTTCAAGAAAAGTGAACATATTCAAAGCCAATTGTCCGGCTTAACGAGTACTGCACAGGAAACTTACAGCGGCATCAGAGTGGTGAAAAGCTTTGTACAGGAAAAGAACATGCTTCATTTCTTCAACCGCTTTTCGGACAACTATAAGAAGAGTGCTATTAATCTTTCCCTCACCGAGGCTATCTACTTCCCTTCTATGACCTTCTTCATAGGATTGAGTATGTTGAGCACAGTGTTGATCGGTGGTTATTTTGCCATAAAAGGACAAATCAGCGCGGGCAACATTGCTGAGTTCGTCATTTATATCAATCTGCTTATGTTTCCCATCAGCAGTATAGGCTGGGTAGCAAGCATGATACAGCGGGCAAGTGCTTCACAAAAAAGGATAAATGAGTTCTTACAGACAAGACCGGAGATCAGAAATGAGGTGACGACAGTTGACGAAGGGCATAGCGCAGGTGATAGAAGGCAGAAAGCAGAAGAGGAAGGCAAAGCTATAACTGGCAAAATCGAATTTGATCATATTGGCTTTACTTATCCCCACACCGGCATTAAAGCACTAAAAGATTTTAATCTGAAGATCAGTGCAGGCGATAAAGTGGCTATAATCGGCAAAACGGGCTCCGGAAAGTCTACGCTGGCCCATTTGCTACTAAGGATGTATGATGCGCAGGAAGGAAAGCTGCTTATTGACGATGAATTGATCCAGCACTATAACCTGCAACAGTTGCGAACTGCGATAGCCTACGCCCCCCAGGACACGTACTTGTTCTCCGACACTATTTATAACAATATCAAGTTCGGGAAAGACGATGCTAATGAAATGGAAGTGCTGGAGGCGGCACGGCTTGCAGATCTGGATAAGGATGTAAAACGCCTGCAGAAGGGATATGAAACCGTAGTTGGCGAACGGGGTGTGATGCTCAGCGGCGGACAAAAGCAAAGAATTGTATTAGCAAGAGCCTTATTAAAGAACAGCAATATTCTGATACTTGACGAATGCCTCAGCGCTGTAGACACTCAAACCGAAAAAACAATTCTTGGTAATCTTCAGCATTACTTGATCAATAAAACCACCCTTGTAATAACCCATCGGTTGTTTACAAGCTGGCATTTTGACAAGATACTGGTGATGGAAGATGGCCGTATCGCTGAGCAGGGTACCCATGAAGAGCTGATATCTTTGAACGGTCGTTATGCAAAGCTTTATCGTCACCAAACTTCTATAGCACAGGCTTAGTCGCGGTCTTTCGCCAGCCCTTCCATTACCCCTGATATGAGAGAAACCACAAGGCTAAAGAGCAAGGCATAGATGACGCCGTGTACCTGGAAGCCATCTACCAGAGATGAGCATAACAACACAATAAGCGCATTGATAATAAGCAGGAAAAGTCCGAGTGTAAGAATGGTGATGGGGATAGTAAGGATAACGAGAATTGGTTTTACAATAAGATTCAAAACACCTAATACAATGGCTACTATAACAGCCGTCGTGAAGCTTTTCACTTCAACTCCCGGCAGCAGGTAGGCTGCGGCAAATACCGCTATCGCATTTACAATAAGCTTTAGAATCAGTCGCATAAAGTGATTTTAGATAAAGTTACTAAAGCTTTACTGCTCTTCAATATTACTATCGTTCAACTCGATGTTTGACGCCTTTTTTCGCAGTTTGATGTTCAACGCCTCTACTACCAGCGAAAAAGCAAGACAAGAATAGATAATCCCTTTACTGATCTCCTGGTGTATTCCATTAGCTACCAGCACAACGCCAATCACTACCAGAAAGCTCAGCGCAAGCATTTGCAATGTTGGCTGTTTGTTGATAATGCGCGTTACAGGTCCGGCAAAAAGCATCATGATCAAAATAGAGATGACAACCGCAATAATCATCAATACCACATCGTCTATCAATCCTACAGCGGTGAGAATACTATCAAAAGAGAAAACCGCATCTACAAGAATTATCTGAACAATGACGCCTGATAGCGAAGACGCCACTTTTGCCGAACCTTTTTTCTCTGCTTCATCTCTTTGCAACTTATGGTGAATTTCCAGGGTACTCTTTACAATCAAAAAGATTCCTCCCGCAAGGAGAATAATATCCTTCCAGCTTAGAGCAAGGTCTGCCTCTTCTTTATTGAAACTGAACGGAAATGTTACAACCGGATCCTTCAGTCCGATGATCCAGTTGATACCTAAAAGCAGACAACTCCGAAAGACCATTGCAAGCAACAATCCAATATTTCTTGCCAATTTCTGCTGCTTTTCAGGAAGCTTGTTGGAAACAATGGATATGAAGATAATATTATCAACACCCAGCACTATCTCCAGGAAGGTAAGTGTTAGCAGACTGATCCACACCCCAGGTTGCGTGAAGTCGGGCATTGCCATTAACAGATTATTCGCGATCATAAAGAAGCCACACTAATTGTTACGGCAATATTCAACAAAAATCCGCTAATAAAAATTTTCTCTTTTAGAAAGTAAGTTTCATTTTTACAGGCTTGCCGCCGCGCAGAACTGTCACTTCCACCGTTTGCCCGGACTTAGACTTACTGAGCGCCTCCATATAGCTCTGCAATCCTTGTATCTTATACTCTCCAAGCTTTACGATCACATCCCCGGTTTTAATGCCTGCTTTCATTGCAGGCCGGTCGTCGCTGACGCCGTCCACTCGCACACCTTCGTCCTGAAAAGAATAGTCAGGCATAATGCCGAGCGTCACTTTAAAGCGAACCTTGCCAACGGAACTTTGCTTTGTTGGCGTAAATTTCGGCTTCGGACGCGTATCCATCACATCCACAACGCTGTACACATAGTTCAGCACCTCTGATTCTCCTAAGTAGTTTATTTTGTCTGCGTCGTCACTTGGCTTATGGTAGTCGTGATGGATGCCGGTGAAGAAGAACAGAACAGGAATGCCTGCCTGATAAAAAGAAGTATGATCCGAAGGCCCTACACCGGAGCTGTCAATATTGATCTTGAAATTTTTGTTGTCTGTACTTACAAACGGCCCCCAAACAGGTGAGGTTCCTACTCCACCTACAGTAAGTGCATGCGTACTGTCATTCAGCCTTCCTACCATGTCCATATTGATCATATATGCGATCTTATTGCTGTCCAGACCCATATCTTTTACGAAAGCTTTCGAGCCAAGCAGTCCAAGCTCTTCACCAGAAAAATGAATAAAAAGATAGTTGTAGTTGCGCAGCCGGTTCTTTTTGATGCGTGCTGCTAGCTCCAGCAATCCTGCTGTACCACTGGCGTTGTCGTCCGCACCATTATGAATTTCTTTGTCTTTGCCGGTGTACAAGCTCGTTCCGTCTTCTCCATAGCCGAGGTGGTCGTAGTGTGCGCCGATCACCACAGTGTAAGGGGCTTTATTGTCAATATAGGCAGCAACGTTTGTGCCGGTGCGCTCCGTCTTTTTAATATTGACTTCAAGCACTACAGCCACGCCCTCCTCTCTGTCCTTCACGTAGGTTCCAAAAGCATTAAAGCTTAAAAAAGCAACCGGAATATCAAGTGGTTCAAACTCCGAAAGAGGATTAAATTTCGGCGGATACTTTGCGTCGTAATTATCATAAAATATTACCGCAGTTGCGCCCTGCTTCCTGGCCTCTTTCGCCCTATCGTGCATTGCCTTTTCGTAGTCAAAATGCGGATCTGCTGCTTCGTCCTTATCGTTATACAGGGCAATCATCCATATATTTCCTTGTTCAAAAACATCGGGCAAGATATCTGCAGACAGTTTGCTGCTGGTATTTGCAGAGAGAGGCATGGGGAAAGCATCCTCTTTTAGCTTCATGGTATTGTCATCAATCTTTATCTGTGTCAGTTCTCCTATTTCTTTTCCATAAACAAAATGAAAAGGATGTTTGTATGCTCCCTGGTAAGGGCCAATTTTCTCTTTTTGGTATCGCGTCACAATATAATCGGCGGCCTTCCGTTCGCCCTCACTGCCCGTTTTTCTTCCTTCCAGCTCATCTGAAGCGAGATAAGTAATGTCAGTCTTCAGTCGTTTCATAACCTTTTTGTCCGCTTTTCGCTGTGCGAAGCCGGTGCCTGCAAAGGTTGTAGCGAACAAAATGATAAATAAAATGCGGGGATACATTTGTTTCATAGAACCACAAAATTAAGTGTATGGCGGGCGATTTTAATTGAATGGAATGAAAATACCAACCGGAGACAAAACTATGATATTATAAATATTTTGGTAATGGCTAACTTGCTTTTTCAGTACTACCATAGCAAGTTTTTGGAGGTTGCCAAAGGACTTTTGGATGTCACAAAATGGCTTTTGCATAATCCGAGTTCGGAATAAGCAGGTTCCCTATTGTTGCTGGACAGGTTTCAGGTTCATTAGTGTCTGACACATATTCAGTTCTGGCATAGACGAATGAACGCTTGTTTTAAATTAAGGAGTTCAGACCACCATACTTTATTGTTTTTCCCCATTCCTTCTTTGCCTTCGTTCAACGTTTGTTTAGATTCTTTCAGCCTCCTATTGGTTTGGGTCAATCTCTTATGAGTTTGTTCCGAACTCTTATGAGTTTTTCGCAACCTCATGTTTGTGCGCCTCAAACTCTTATTTGTCTGAGTCAGACTCTTTTGAGTTTGTTCCGGACTCTTTCGAGCTGAAAAAAGTTGAATTGGTTTTTTGTAAACTCAAAAGAGTTTGCCTCGAACTCAATTGAGTTTATCTCGAACTCAATTGAGTTTGCTTCAAACTCATATTTGGAAGCCGTGGACAAATAAGAGTTTGAGGCGCATAAATATGAGTTTGTGTCAGGCAAATATGAGTCTGGTTCAGACAAATAAGAGTTTGGCCTCGACAAATATGGGTTTGAGGCTGACAAAGAAGAGTTTGAAAGAATCTTTAAAGAGTTTGAGAAAACCTTCAAAGAGTTTGGGAAAAATGCTGTTTTTTAAGCTCTTTTAGAGTTGCTTTGGGTAACGTTACTTCATATCACAATTCATGAACTATTCAATATGCAGGCACAACCTAACGTTCAGCAATCAAGAACGGCAAATGTGGCAATATACCTTATACCGAACTCGGATTGCATAAGATAAAATAGCTTTTGTATGTACAAAAGCGAGTTTTACATGTAACAAAAATGACTTTTGCGTATCCAAAAAAGGCTGTACAGGTAAAAAAAAGGAAGGCTGTACCAACCGATACAGCCTTCAAGACAAACAGGTAAACGAAAATGCGCTATTACTCAGAAGTATGGAGCGTACCGTCTTCTGCTACTAAAAGGGGTCCATTCTCTCCTTCGGGCGCCGCCTCTGTACCATTGGTAGGCAGCACAATTTCTGTATTCGATATATCTTTTAACTGAGGCAACTCTGCAGATGAATTGATACCCAGATAATCCATAAAATTCTTTGAAGTTGCATAAATAAGGGGCTTCCCGACCATGTCCTCATTCCGACCGGCAATAACAATCAGCTCTTTTTCCAACAGTTTTTGAATAGAATAGTCGGCGCTCACTCCGCGGATAAATTCAATTTCTGCTTTTGTAATCGGTTGCTTGTAGGCAATAATGGAAAGCGTCTCCATAGCTGCGGAAGATAGCTTCTTGATGTGCTTATCACCATTCAGTTGCAGCACCGTTTTGTGAAAAGCCTTTTTAGTAAGGAACTGATAACCGCCCCCAGCTTCACGAAGCTGGAACGGATAGTAAGGAGCGTCATATTTCTCTCTGATTGCATCGATACAAGTGGCCACGCGGTCAGACTCAATAGATTCCTCCATTGCCTGCCCGATCATTTCAGTGATTTCAATCTGCGTAATCGGTCTTTCACTTGCAAAGATCAGTGCTTCCACATGCGGCATCAGTTGTTCGATATCCATACGTTCCTCTTTTTGCTGTTCACATCGAAAATACCACAGCACCTCAAAAATCTCAGGAAAAGAAATACACAGGTTGTGAGTAATTTAAAACCTTTCTGGTAAAGGGTTTTAGTGGGTGCAAAGATATGAAATGAATAACAGCCAAAAAGCTAAAAGCGCCACAATGGGCGCTTCAAAAAAGTTTTTATTAAATCGTTAAGCATTTAAGAATAACTGTGGTGCCACACCTATCAGTATTACCAGGCCACAGGTAATTCCCAGCATCAGCTTGTCATAACCGCTCACTTCCGAATTCAGTTCAGCAGCGCCCTCCTTAAAGTACATGGCAATGATAACACGGAAATAATAGTAAGCACTTACCGCAGCCATAATGAATGCAAAGATCACTAGCCACATTACTTGTCCCGTCTGAATGGCTGCAAGAATTACAAAATATTTTGCCATAAAGCCGCCTGTCAGAGGAATACCAACAAGAGAGAATAAAAAGATAGCGGTAAAAAATGCCATCAGCGGCTCCTTTTTGGCAAGGCCGTTGAAACCATCATAAGTGTAATCCTTCATCTTCATCAATACCGCAAACATGCCGATGGTAGCTATACTATAGGCTATGGCATAGATAATAATGCCCTGCCATGCGGTCGCGTTCACAGAAAGGATAGCAAATAGCATAAAGCCGGCCTGGGCAATGGAAGAATAAGCAAGCATCCGCTTTACGCTCTGTTGAAAGACTGCGGTGACATTGCCAATAAATAAAGTAAGCGCACAAACAATAGCAATAATCATCATCCAGTGACTGTTCACACTTCCGAACGAGGCATGGAACAAACGAAGAAAGGCTACAAACACACCAACCTTTACCACAGTGGCCATAAAGGCAGTAAATGGTGTTGGAGCGCCATCATACACATCGGGAGTCCAAGTGTGCATTGGAGCCACAGAGACTTTAAAACCGAGTCCTACGATCAGAAATAAAATACCGGCCAATGCCATGGGATTTAGCGAATCTGTCTGAAGTATGCGAAAACCAAGAATGTCGAATGTACCTGTGGCACCGTATAGCAGGGTAATACCCATGAGTAAAATACCCGTAGAAAAGGATCCCATCAGGAAGTACTTCAATGCAGCTTCGCTACTCTTCAGGTTGCGCTTATCGCTGCCCGCGAGGATGTATTGGGGAATAGAAACGATCTCTATACCAAGGAATAAAATGAGCATGTTATTGTAACCGGATAGCAGAAATATACCAACCATAATGAAGGCAATAAGTGCAAAATACTCACCTACGTGATTGCCGACTTTTGCTATTTCCTTGCCTGTCAGTAAAACGAACAGCAATGTACAACCGGCCATCAAGACATTAAACCAAAGGCCAAAGGAGTCCAGGCGAAGCATATTGTTGAAATAGCTTTGTACATCAGCAGCGTTTGCAGCCTTGAGGTCCCATATGGTAACGCCGAGGAGCAGTAACAACAGAGTAGTGGCAACAGTTACTACCGAAGATTTATTTTTTGCCATGACGCCCATGAACATCATGATCACACCGATTATCGTAGCTGCTATTATTGCTTTCATTTATTATTTCAAAAGTAAAAATTCAAAATTCAAAACCATGCTCTGTAATCTCCATTCGCCTATCTACCCGGTTCGTTCGATCCACTCAACAGCCTATCTCACTATCATACCCGCCACACTCTGCGTCAGCTCCAGTAAGGGTTTCGGATATACTCCGAGAAATATCACCAGTACTACTATGAGTGCCATTGCCAGACTTTCATTAAGCGTCATGTCTTTTGCGATCAATACGGGCGTTGCCTCGCCAAAAGCGGTTCTCTGCACCATCTTTAAAGTATAGGCAGCGCCGAGAATAATTGCCAGTCCTGCTACAGCCATAAATACTATATGATAGTTAGAATCCATCTGGAAAATACCATGGAACAACATGAATTCTCCGATAAAACTGTTTGTAAGCGGCAACGAAATATTTGCAAAAGCGAGTATTACAAGAGCAATAGACATTTGAGGCGCAATAGTAGCCATACCTCCAAGTTTTGTCATGTCCCTTGTCCCCCACCGGTTTTCAATCATTTGCACGATCAGCCAAAGGCCGGTTATACTAATGCCGTGGTTAAACATCTGCACCATAAGGCCGTGCATACCAACTTCTGTATTTGCAAAAGCAGCTGCGCTCATGAGCCCCATGTGGG
>DATJDP010000227.1:0-27867 GCA_035497355.1 Flavipsychrobacter sp. | reverse complement strand
CATTTTCAACGATCCCCAACCTTTTCTAACCAGTCCCCTACAAGGTATCTGAATAGAATTTATAAAAATAAATTGTTTCATGATAGTCGTATCTTTATTAAAATATGCATCCCATGAAAAACTTTACATTTCTTTTCGTTGCCTGTTTTGTTTTTTTTGCTTCGGTGGCAAAGGCACAATATACCGTGAAATGGTGCGACACTGCTAATGTGGGCTTGCCTCAGGACATGGCTATTGACCCAGGTGGTATTATAGGGTTAAACGGGAAGGTGTTTACGAATGGATACTATGCCAATTCCGGTATTTTTGGTCTTGATACAGCTGGTAATTTTCTATGGCAAACAAATTATGGAACTGAACCTATTTTCCCAAGGGAAATAAATGTAACACCCTATCATCAATTTGTAACGAGCGGAGAATACGAAAACACCTTTGGCACCTCCACCGTTTATGCCAATGCTTATAACATGAACGGCGATAGTGTATCCGGAGCTATCCAACAATCATCCGGCTTCAATCATAATGATGAATTTGCACATGCAGTAATGGATAGTCAAGGTATTATGTATGTTGGTGGTGCGTCTACACGAATGGGTTTTGTGTCGTCTGCGATTACCCGGTTTGATACCGGCTGCCAAAACCGCTGGAACGATACCTTGACGGGAACTTTCGCTAGTATTACTACAGGTACAGTGATTGTCGGCGATACTGCCATTTATAATCTTGTAGCTACTAACCACGTTTATGGATACTTCGGTGTTAGCCGCTATGATACCAGCGGAAATATTCTCTGGTTTCATGATTCCATTGCTTATTCAAACAGTAATTTTCATACCTGTTTTGTAGCGGACAAGCAAGGAGATTTAATTTTCGGAGCCGGTTATTTTAACGGATTTGGATTGACAAAAGTTGACCCGATGGGCGACACTGTGTGGAGCCGTTCATTAAGCTATCCCGGCCTGCTAGCTAATACGGGGGTGGTAAACACAATATTGACCGATGACTCTTCTAATATCTATGCATTTGGCGACCATAATGGTTTAACTCCTTATTATTCTTTGGTTGCCAAATACAGCCCTTCGGGTAGTTTGATGTGGATGGACACAATTATGGCTGACTACTCCATTCATGCGGGAAAGAACCACGAGCATGTTAATCTCCATGACGGAAGAATAACAGTAATTCAGAGTGGTGGTCCGATGTCGCGGATCTATCAATACGATCTAAACGGACAAAGGGTAATGGATACTGCTCTTGTGCTGATGGGCAGCCTGCATTCTCTTGAAGTGGAAGCAATGGAATTCTTTAACGGTGACCTTTATATAGCAGGCATTAACAAAAATGGTCCGCTTTATGATTATACACCTTTTGTGGCAAGGCTGGGAATGCCGGCTGTGCAAACTGCGGTTGCTAATATTGAAAAGCCTAAAGCATTGCTTTATCCTAATCCTGTAAGCGATCTGCTGCATTTTCCTGCCAATGCTGCAAATGAAGTAGTAATAATGGATGTAGCAGGCCACATTTGTATTTCAGAAAAAAACAGTTCAGGCGTTCTTAATGTAGGCAAGCTTGTACCCGGCATTTATCAGCTAATAATTGGCGATAGTAAAGGTGGAACAATTTTTAAGGAGAGATTTTTTAAGAGGTAAAAAAGTGTTCTGATCTTAGTTTAATAAGGAAGTCGTAAAAAGACTTTTGTGGAGGTATTAATAAATTGAAGAGCATGACTAACTTTCGAAACAATTTCGCGATTAAAAGATATAGATGTCTTGATGGGTCGCTGCAATCGCTAATTTATGAACAAAAACGGGCCGATAATAATTATAGAGGACGACATAGACGACCAGAACCTCCTGAAAGAAGTCTTCGAAAAACTGAAGTATCCAAATGAACTAGTATTTTTTACCGACGGTAAGAAAGCATTGGAATTTTTATCTGCAGGAGACGTTCTCCCATTCATTATTCTGTCCGATATCAATTTACCAAAGCTAAATGGGCTGGAGTTAAGAAAGAAATTGAAAACAGATGCAGACCTGGCTTTAAGATGCATTCCTTATTTATTCTTTTCCACTGCTTTAAGCCAGCGAGCTGTTATTGACGCTTACAGTATGTCCGTTCAGGGATTCTTTGTGAAGCCAACTTCTATGAAAGAGTTAGAAGACACCATTAGCGTAATAATGGAATACTGGAAAAAGTGTGCCGCGCCAAACAACTTTTAGTAGTGCACTGATTGTTATGACTGACAGGCCGGACACGGTCATGCTGAATGTCGGCGTGCTATAATGTTAGTAGGTCTGTTTTCTTTCCGGCTATTTTCAGTCGCATCGAACCATCTCCGGCATATCGCGCTCCTTTTATCGTTAAAAAAGATTATCTATCAGATAGTTAGAGCAAATGCCCTTCAACGCTACTTTTGGCACGATTCAGAAGTGGACAAAAATGCCTAAGATTCGTTAATTTCAAATGCTACAAAGGTCGACACCATGATAACAGGAAGCACTTCAATTGCAGAAGGAGCGATTAATGACATTGGGTATTTCAGGGAAAGTCACATACTGGATTTATTGCCCCTCGCTGTTTACGTGTGTGATGTGGAAGGGCGGATCGTAAACTACAACCGCAAGGCTGCGGATCTGTGGGGTACTACACCCGAAAAGGCTGATTCCGCAGAACTGCTTTATCTAGGTTTCAAACTATACCATTCCGGCGGTGCTCATATGCCCTATAGTGCAACTCCTTTTGCAACAGCGCTAAGAGATGGACAAACTTGCAAGGACGTGGAGATAATATTGAAAAGACCCGATCTGGCGAGACATGTTTTGAAAGTAAACGTTATTCCACTCAGAAATGATAAGCACCAACTGACAGGAACCATTAATTGTATATCTGACGGCCCTATATTGAATAAACAGCAATATCATTACGACGAACTGCTGAACGGCCTGCCTGCAGGGCTTTATACCTGTGATAAAGAAGGAAATATCACTTTCTTCAACGAACAGGCAGTAGAATTGTGGGGCTATCGTCCCGATATTATGGACAGTTCTCTGAAGTTTTGTGCATGCTATAAAGTGTGGCTGGAAGATGGAACATTTTTGCCCGCGTCCGAAACACCAATGGCGGTTGCTTTACGCACCGGGCAAGTGTTCCGAAATGTAGATGCCCAAGTGGAGAGACAAGACGGTTCCAAATTCTTTGCAAGGCTGAGTATCAATCCGTTTTTCGATGAAAAGAAGCAAGTAGTGGGAGCGATCAACATCTTCCAGGATGTAACAGCGCTGAAGGAGGCGGAAAGAGCGCTAAAAATAAGTGAAGAAAAGTATAAGGCTCTGTGTGAGATGCTGGAAACAAATGTGAAGAAAAAAACGGAGGATCTTATGAGCACTAATGATGAACTGAAAAAGAGTAGAGAGAGCTACCATCAGATGGTTGAGGAGATAGAAGATTATGCAATTATCAGGCTTGACAGAAATGGCTTCATTCAGAATTGGAATAAAGGTGCTGAGAAAATAAAGGGGTATAAAGAAGAGGAGATAGTGGGAAAGCATTTTCAGCTATTTTATATGCAGGAAGAGCGGGACAGCGGAGTGCCGCAAAAATTGATCGATGATGCCGTGCTTAATGGCAAGACCTCTGTTGAAGGATGGAGATTAAGGAAAGACGGCAGCAGGTTTTGGGGTAGCACCGTAATTGCTGCCTTGCACGATGAGAATAATAATATAGCAGGCTTTACTAAAGTAACCCGTGATCTTACCGAAAAGAAAGAGGTAGAAGACAAACTGCGCGAGTACAGCAATAGCCTGGAATTTCAAAACAGGGAGCTGGAACAGTTTGCCTACGCGGCCTCCCACGACATGAAGGAGCCTCTGCGAAAGATATTATTGTATAACAACTATATCAAAGACCACGGTTCTGAGCAAATGGATGAAAGACTGAAAGACTATCTGAATCGTTCCATCCGCGCGGCTGACAGAATGAACGACCTTATTGAAGATTTACTAACCTATTCACGAACAGCGATTGGTGAACAGGACTTTGAAGAGGTGAATATGAAAGCATTGATAAGCGAGATCGTTTCGGATCATAAAGAAGAACTGGATCAGAAACATATCAGGGTAGAGATTTCGAAACTACCGACCATCCAGGCCGTACACTTTCAGATGAAGCAACTGTTTTATAACCTTATTAATAACGCCATCAAATACATGAGCAGGGACCGGCCCGGACTCATCAAAATAGAAGGTGGTATTTATAGGCCGTCCGCAATAAAAGGACATTCAATGATGAGCGAAGTGGAGTACTATCACATTTCTGTGCAGGACAATGGGGTAGGATTTGAGCAGGAATATGCTGAAAAGATCTTTGAAGTGTTTCAGAGGTTGGGAAACGTGGCTGACGCAAAAGGATCGGGGATCGGACTAGCCATTTGCAATAAAATAGTGCAGAACCATAAAGGCATTATCAGAGCAACCGGTAAGGTAGATCAGGGAGCAAGATTTGATGTCTACTTTCCTAAAGGTTTCCGCTAAGTTTTTAAGCGCTTTCCGCTAGAGTTCTCTTGCTGTTAATACCATATTTGTATCATCATAATTGCTTCAGACTGCAGGCAAGGGACAAAAATGTAGCTTTGCAGCCAACAAAAAACCTGTTGTAATGCAAAGAAAAATGAAACCTGAAAGCCTGATGATGTCTTATGGTTATAAACCAGAGCTTTCAGAAGGCGCTATTAAATGCCCTATTTTTCAAACCTCAACTTTTGTTTTTAAGAGTGCAGAAGACGGCAAGGCCTTCTTTGAAGTAGCTTATGGACTCCGTGAGCAAAATACAGATGAAGAACTTGGACTGATTTATAGCCGCATTAATAATCCTGACCTTGAAATACTGGAAAATCGCCTGACTCTTTGGGATGAAGCAGAAGATTGTGCAGTGTTCGAAAGCGGTATGTCGGCCATCACAACTGTGTTACTTGAGTTTTTGAAGCCTGGAGATCTCTTGCTGATCAGCAATCCGGTTTATGGCGGCAGCGACCACTTTATCAAAAAAATACTTCCCAAGTTTGGCGTTCATGTCCTTGCTTTCAAGATCGGACAGAGCAAAGAAGAGATTATGGAATTGATCAATCAGTCCGGTCATTCTGATAAGCTTGCTATGATCTATATTGAGACTCCTGCCAACCCCACAAACGATCTGATCGATATCGCCGGAAGCAAAGAGATTGCGAAGCATTTTTCTACGAAGGAGAAGGAAGTTTATCTGGCGGTGGACAATACTTATCTTGGCCCGCTTTGGCAGCATCCGTTGAAAATTGGAGCTGATCTAGTGCTTTATTCAGCCACTAAATACATCGGCGGCCACAGTGACGTGATAGCAGGTGCGTGCCTTGGATCTAAGTCTTTGATAAAAAGAGTAAAGGGCCTTCGTACCTTCCTCGGAAATATGGCAAGTCCTAATACAGGATGGCTGCTAATGCGTAGTTTAGAGACGCTAAAAGCAAGGATGGACGTTCAGGCGCTCAACGCAGATAAGGTAGCGGCTTTCCTCAATCAACATCAGAAGGTTGAGAAGGTTTATTACCTGGGCAATATCACTGAAGAGCATGGAGCGATCTATGAAGTGAAAAAGCGTCAGTGCCTGACTAACGGAGCGATGATCTCCTTTGACGTGAAGGGCGGCGAGGCAGAGGCTTTTGCCTTCCTTAATAATCTGAAACTCATTAAGCTCGCTGTAAGCCTTGGTAGTACTGAAAGTCTTGCGGAACACCCGGCTACCATGACTCACGCAGACGTGGATACTGCAACTAAACAGGAGTTATCCATCACAGAAAAGATGATCAGACTCTCCATAGGGGTGGAAAATTATGAAGATATCATTTATGATATAGAGCAGGCACTAGCTGCAGTATAAGTACTGTGCGTTACCTGATGTTGATGAAGTGATGTTGCTTTATTGCTTAACGATTCGCCTCGTTGCAGCAACACCATCAGAGTTCAGCTCAATAAAATAGATTCCCGCCGGCATTTCCTTCAGATCAATTTGAATGATGGATTTTCCGGCGGTTTTCATTTCTTGTTTAGCGTAAACAGGCGCTCCAAGTGCATTCCACACACGAACAACTACTACACCATTATGCTTCTTTTCAAAATTGATAAATACGGAATGTGTAAAGGGATTGGGACTGATGCTTACAGGAGTAGTTTGAAGGCGAGTGTCAGGCACCGCCGTAACGATATTGTGTTGGCGCAGCCAATAGACGATGGTATCTGTTAATACCTCAGAAACATGAGGAACGTTGTTGGGCGTCATGTAATGTATCAGACCGGGTACGCTCCAGAAGTCATTTGTGATCGTCACCTCATTTTGAAACCTCACCAGTTCAGCCGGAGGGACATTAATATCAAGCCCCATTCCCAGAAAAAGCGTAGGAAGGTTATCAATGTTGTAATTGATAGCAACGGAGTCGGTGGCCCTCACATAGACGTACCACACACTTGCGGGTACACCAAATAACGGTGGAGTACTGCCGTTCCATGTGTTTGTCCTGAGGGTGGTATAATAACTCAATATTTGTGCTGCCTGTGCTTGCGCTGTTGGTACGTCACCGCCACAGGTTTGGGCAATATTTACCAGCTGATAAGCCAGGATAGAATCAAATGGCGTACGTGCACCAGCTATAGATATAAGTGCTTTTATATCGTTGCGGCCTTTGGCTATGTAAGAAATCAGAGAAGACCCTTCACTGTGTCCGATAAGAATGATCTGGTTTGTATCTACGTCATTCCTTGTTTTGACGTAGTTTATTGCACTTTCAACCGGCAACCAGAGTTTATGAAAGGTTATGGTACCGAGAGTGGTCGGGTAACTGTATTCAAGCTTGTCGTAGCGAAGCACCGCGTAGCCTGAATCAACTAACGCGTCGGAAAGTTCCTTATAAGGTCTTAATGTATCGTTCAACAAGCCGGGATAAAGACAAGCCACGTTAGCTCCCAGCATTGGGATAGTCCCATCTCTATCGTTCGGGCCACTGCCAGGGGTGATAATAATTGTTGCGAACGGTCCATTGCCAGCAGGAGTTGCAAATGTTGCATGGACGGTTTTGCCATCATGCTGAAAGCTGATGTTGTAAGATTGCTGTGCCTTCGTAGTATACGTTAAGAGCAATAAGCAAACATAAAAGGTCAATCTTTTCATCTTTCTGGTGAGTTTCATGTACTCAAAGATAACGGTGGCGCTCCGGAGTTCCAGTTTAAGGAAAAAAATAAGGCTACCTGCACGGTAGCCTTAAAAAATTTACTATAAGTTATGCTTTATTTCACGACAGTAAGCTTTGCTGCGATAGCACCGCCATTGGAAGTGTAGAGCGAGTACACATAGTTGCCAGCTGCCAGAGAAGAAGTCTCAAGCGGAATGATGTGTTCACCTGGGTTCAGCTTAGATTGTTTCGTTGTGCTGATCACACGACCGCTCATATCGGTTAACTGGATAGTTACATCGGCCATCTTATCAAGGCTAAACTTGATGTTAGTGCTGTTAACAGCTGGGTTAGGGAAATGACCATAGAATGTAAGATCATTTCTGGAAAGTCCGCCAACTGCGTCAATATTGTTCGAACTAAACTGAACGATAGGAACTACAGAGAGGTTGAGATCAAAACCCAAATCAAACGCAAGATCAACCCAAATATTATTGATTCTCATTGCATTTCTGTCCAGAAGAATGGTGTCGTTGGTGCTTGTAGTTCCGTAATACCAGGTGCCAAGGCCATAACCATTACGAGTAGATCTCAGTGCAATGGTATCTCCGTTGAGGTTATTCCAGGTGTAGTTTGCTTCGTATCCCACATAGAAGTTGTAGTTAACACCGGTAAGCGGTGTTGCGAAATAGAAGTTCTTTACTGTATCGGGGTTTGCATTGCCAATACCGAGTGCTTTAATAGAAACAGCTTCTGTTTTTTGTACTGCATCAGGCAAGCCTTCCAACAATGTTGTTGTAGACCCCTGGTATGATTGCGGTATGCCCTGTTTCCATATTGTAAAATTAATAGTCTTGGTAGATGCAGGGTTTACCGTACCCGCCCAGCGGCTGCGTATACCTATAATTTGGAATGTGGTATCAGGAGCAAAATCAAAGTCGAATTTTTCTGCAAAAGCATCTGAACCAAAAGCATTATAACCAAAAAGGTATCCCGTGTCTGCCGGAGACACAACATCCAGGGTATAGACTACTGAAGTGTCAAAAAGCTGAGTGCTGGCGTTGTTCAGGTAGTTCAATGTGTCAGAAAGGCCTGTGGTTTTGAACGTGCCGTTGATTTCACTGGTCGGAACCAAAACAGACGTTCTTTCTGAAGTCGCCTTTCTCAGGGTGGCATTTGTTTTTTCTGCAATCTGTGCATTAGCGCTAAAGCCTGTTGCAGCAGCAAGAGCAATAAGTACTAGTTTTTTCATTCTCTGATTTTTTAAAAATGTTCGCGAATCTATTGCTTTTACGGACGTTGGCAAAATGAATGAGCAGTATATTAAGGGGGATTTTACGTTCGCATTGCAAATAGTGGAAGGCGTAGAGCAGCCTTCATTTTACTACATCAGAGTAGTAAGAGACATAAAAGAAATCTTTATTGCGCCGGTAACCATTTTAAGCCCTTCAATTTCCATTTACTGTAAGGCTCCTTTGGGTGGCTTTTTTTATAGATGTCAATATAAGTGCTATCCTTCTGAGTCTACCAGCTTTTATCCTGTTTGGGTATATTTATTAATCTAAAATGGAGCTATCGGTTTGAAACTGCCACTTACGAAACACATCGGTTGCTGGGCTGAAGCTTTTGGCACTGTTCATAATGCCTATGCAAAAAGATACAAGCAAACAAGGCTTATTGAAAATGGCGTTGAACAGACGCCAACCGCCTCTAAGACCTATTCCTTCAGCGATGAAGGCCCTCACCTGATCCGCAGACATTCCTTATACCTTACAGTAATTTTGGATTTGGTGTTGGGGCATCTTTTGCCCTCTAACATGCGTTTCATATTGAACTAATCCGGGTGTATATACCGCCATAGTGCTCTTCACTTTGTTTATCCGTCTTATAGTGCGAAATTTGCAACTCTCAAACGAAAACTTTCAATAATGAATATGAAAAAAGTGCTGAGTACGCTCGGCATTGAAAAACTAAACGAAGGCGCTGCTACAGGAACCAAATGGCTGAAGTCGGGCGGAGAAAAGATGGATTCTTATTCTCCCGTTGATGGTAAGCTGATCGCTTCTGTCACTGCTGCCAGTCAAAAGAATTATGAAACGGTTGTTGCTCAGGCAGAGGCGGCTTTTACAGAATGGCGGATGATGCCTGCGCCGAAGCGCGGCGACATTGTTCGCGAAATCGGAGATGCGCTTAGAAAATATAAAGACCCTTTGGGGCATCTCGTTTCCTATGAGATGGGCAAAAGCCTGCAGGAAGGCTGGGGCGAGGTGCAGGAAATGATTGACGTGGCAGATTTTGCTGTTGGTCTTTCCCGTCAGTTGTATGGCCTTACCATGCATAGTGAGCGCCCTTTGCACAGGATGTATGAGCAATGGCATCCACTGGGCGTAGTGGGCATTATCAGTGCTTTCAATTTCCCGGTTGCTGTATGGAGCTGGAACAGTTTGCTTGCCTGGGTTTGTGGCGATGTCTGCATCTGGAAGCCTTCGGAGAAAACACCGTTAACCGCCATAGCGTGTCAAAAGATCGTAGCGGAAGTTTTGAAGGCCAACAATGTGCCGGAAGGTATCAATGGATTGGTGATTGGTGGACGTGAGGTAGGCGAGTGGATGAGCAACGATACACGTGTTCCCCTTGTTTCTGCTACAGGCTCTACAAGAATGGGAAAAGCCGTAGGTGCAGCAGTAGGGGCTCGCCTGGGCAGATCATTGCTGGAGCTGGGTGGAAACAATGCCATTATCATCTCTGAGCACGCAGACCTCAACATAGCTTTGCTTGCTGCATTGTTTGGCGCTGTAGGTACCGCAGGACAAAGATGTACGACAACTCGTCGTCTGATTATTCATGAAAACGTGTATGATACTTTCCGCAAGAAGCTGGTGGCTGCATACAAGCAATTGAAGATCGGTAATCCATTGGATGAGAATAACCACGTAGGTCCATTGATTGATAAGGATGCGGTAGAAAGCTACCTGAAGGCTATTGCTGAAGTGAAGAAGGAAGGAGGCAAGCAGGTTGTAGCCGGTGGTGTTCTTTCCGGCGAAGGTTATGAGAGTGGCTGCTATGTAAAGCCTTGCGTGTTTGAGGTGGAGCCGGACTTTGAGATCGTGAAGAATGAAACTTTTGCTCCGATCCTTTACATCATGAAGTATAGGACAATGAATGAGGCAATTGCTATACAGAATAGTGTTCCTCAGGGGTTGTCTTCTTCTATTATGACGGTGAACATGCGGGAAGCAGAGCAATTCCTGTCTCATGTAGGAAGCGATTGCGGTATTGCCAACGTGAATATTGGTACCAGCGGTGCAGAAATTGGCGGAGCCTTTGGTGGTGAAAAAGAAACAGGCGGAGGCCGTGAAAGTGGCTCTGACAGCTGGAAGGCATATATGCGTCGGCAAACGAATACCATCAACTGGAGCGATCAGTTACCACTCGCCCAGGGGATAAAGTTCAATATCTAAAAACAAAAAGACCGGCGCAAGCCGGTCTTCTTTATCTTCATTCTTTTCATTTCTTCAGTTCACCTCTTATCCCTTCAGCACCGTTCTGCTGATCACGATCTTCTGTACCTCTGTTGTTCCTTCGTAGATCTGGGTAATCTTTGCGTCGCGCATCAGTCGCTCTACGTGGAATTCTTTTACATATCCGTATCCGCCATGAATCTGTACGGCATCATTGGTGATCCACTGTGCGATCTCCGAAGCATAAAGCTTAGCCATAGAAGCAGACAATGTATAATCTTGCTTCTGATCTTTAGTCCATGCAGCCTTCAGACACAATAAACGCGCTCCTTCAATAGCCGTTGCCATATCTGCGAGTTTAAATGCTACTGCCTGATGGTTCATGATCTCTGTACCGAAGGCTTTTCTTTCTTTAGAATATTTCAAAGCAAGCTCGTAAGCACCGCTGGCAATACCCAATGCCTGAGAAGCGATACCGATACGGCCACCGGCAAGCGTCTTCATGGCGAATGTGAATCCGAAACCGTCGTCACCTATACGGTTTTCCTTAGGCACCTTCACATCCTGAAACATGATGCTATGTGTATCACTTCCGCGAATACCCATCTTGTTTTCTTTCGCGCCAACCGTTACGCCGTCCCATTTCTTCTCAACGATAAAGGCGTTAATACCTTTATGTTTTTTCTCAGGATATGTTTGAGCGATGACAAGGTAATAATCAGCCGAGCTACCATTGGTAATCCAGTTTTTGGTTCCGTTCAGCAGGTAGTAGTCGCCTTTGTCCTCTGCCGTAGTGCGCTGAGAAGTGGCATCAGATCCCGCTTCAGGTTCGCTTAGCAGAAATGCGCCGAGGCTTTCGCCCGTTGCAAGCCTGGTAAGATATTTCTGTTTTTGCTCTTCATTGCCATACGTTTCAAGTCCCCAGCACACAAGCGAGTTGTTCACACTCATACAAACGGACACAGAAGCATCTACTTTGGAAATCTCTTCCATTGCCAGCACATAGCTGATGGTATCCATGCCGGAGCCGCCATATTTCGGGTCCACCATCATGCCCATAAAACCGAGTTCGCCCAGTTTTTTTATTTGTTCTGCCGGGAATTTCGCCTTCTCATCACGCTCTATCACACCGGGAAGAAGTTCATTTTTCGCAAAATCACGCGCAGCCATCTGTACGGCGATTTGCTCTTCTGTGAGTTGAAAATTCATCTTTCTAAATGGAAATTTGAGAGTGCAAACCTACAATTTATAGCGCAATTACTCAATAGCGCTGAAATGGAGTGGTGTTGTGCTTGTATAAGCGGTATGGTCAATGCATCCTCCAGTTTGCAATTCCGCCGGGTACGGTAGCTAAAGGAATGTTTTTAGGTACTCTTTTCACTAAAACTTTTTGCAATAATCTTAATCCGTCCACCAGTTGAGTTTAGCTCAATCATGTACGGGTTTAACGTAATGTCATCCATTCTTCCCTTCCATTTAAGGTAAAACTGCCTCAAGTCCTCATCGTTTGAATCTAGCAAAGCGGCATTTAAAATCGTTTCATTACACACTATACCAAAATTTAAATTGAAAGACGCCCAGTAAACTTCTTCAAAAACAAGAACGGATTTTTTGTCATTTTCCCGCCATTGTATTTCGAATAAAATCGTATCTGTTTTGCCAGGATTACTCCTGTCAATTTGGATGTTCTTAATTATAGAGTCGTGCCAATTATATTCATTGAAATTCATAATTCTTATATTAGTGGTTTACCACCAGAATCTTTTGCTTAGATGAAAAATTTAATTCAGATTTCTAATAATACCAGTTGTTCTAAGACACCGAACGTACTTTGAGTGCCTGTCTTTTCCTTTCCTATTGTTTTGTTTCGGTTTCCGATACCGAAAGGCAGGTGCTTTCTTGGTATTTGCATTCGAAATCAATAAAGCGATAGAAACTGCAAAGTAAACATTGAATGTTCAGTCAGCAGCCCTCTTCCTTTATCAAAATCGGCTATTCCTTTTAGAAAAAGGAACATTCCTTTTGGAAAAAGGAACATTGGTTTTGGGAAAAGGAACATTGGTTTTGGAAAAAGAAACATTGGTTTTGAGAAAAGGAATATTGGTTTTGGGAAAAGGAACATTCCTTTTGGAAAAAGGACGATTGGTTTTTCTAAAAGGAACATTCCTTTTAGAAAAAGGAACACTGGTTTTGAAAAAAGGACGATTGGTTTTGGAAAAAGGAATGTTGGTTTTGCGAAAAGGAACATTGGTTTTGAGAAAAGGACGATTCCTTTTGAGAAAAGGAACACTGGTTTTGGAAAAAGGAACACTGGTTTTGAGAAAAGGAACACTGGTTTTGACAAAAAGAAGACCTGCTTACAAAAAAGAAGCTGCCATATTCGGCAGCTTCCTGGTGTCAGCAATATTTTATTGGCTTAACTGTGTGCGGCTTTAAACTTCTTCACCGCTTCGGTAAGCTTTGGCACAATCTCCATCGCATCACCGACAACGCCATAGTCTGCGGCTTTGAAGAAAGGTGCCTCAGGATCTTTATTGATCACTACAATGGTTTTAGAGCCGTTCACACCGGCCAAGTGCTGGATAGCGCCGGAGATGCCCACCGCCACATACAAGTTCGGACGAATGGTGCCACCTGTTTGTCCAACGTGCTCGTGGTGAGGGCGCCAGTGGCTATCTGCCACAGGACGGCTACAAGCCAGTGCAGCGCCAAGGCTTCCCGCAAGATCTTCAAGTATGTGCCAGTTCTCAGGGCCTTTCAGTCCGCGGCCACCGGAAACCACCAGTTCCGCTTCAGCCAGAGGCACGGTGCCTGTTACTTTGTTCACCTCCTTTACCTGTGTAGAAAAATCTTTATCATCGAAGGATACGTCCAGTTTTTCAACTGTTGCTGTGCCTTCTGTTTTCTGAACCTGGAAAGTATTTGGCATTAAAGTAATGACTTTCACCTCGCTGGTGATATTTACATATGCAAATCCTTTTCCTGCAAAAACACCTTTCTTTATCACAAAACCTTTGCTCAGATCAGGGTAGGAGACAGCGCCAGCTACCATTCCTGCTTTCAGGCGTGCAGCCAAGCGCGGTGCAACTGCCTTGCCCGTCACATCGTGCAGGGCTACGATTACCTTTGCGCCCTCTTTCTCAGCCGCAGCAGCCAGTACTTTGGTGTAAGCGCGCGTATGAAGCTGATCCAGGCGTGCATCAGAGATGTGGAGTACCTTTTGAGCACCATAGCTGCCAAGCTGTGCCATAGCACCATCGTCAACAGTGCCTAAAACCACGGCCGTAGCTGTAGTTCCGGTTTCCTTTGCAATAGCGGCTGCGTATTGCACCGCTTCAAAAGTCTTCTTCTTAAAACTTCCTTGTGTATGTTCTGCTAAAACGATTACAGACATTTATTAGTAGTTGAAAATTGTTAATTGAAAATTGTTAATTAGTTGAAGTCATGGTCAAAACCATTAAATCACTTTTGCTTCGCTATGCAGCGCTGCTACAAGAGCGTCCATATTATCCGCATCAAACATCTTTACGCCAGTCTTTGCAGGTGGTAGTTCGTAAGAAACGATCTCACTTACAGCAGCTACTTCAGCCGGGGCGACCACTTTCAGTGGCTTGGTACGAGCCGCCATGATGCCGCGCATATTGGGGATACGCGCTTCAGACATGCCCTTCTGGCAGGAAACCACCAAAGGGAGTGTGGCGGTATCAACCTCTTCGCCACCCTCTATCTCACGATTAACAGTAGCTGTAGTTCCGCTGATATCCAGCTTTGTAGCAAAACCTATATAGTTCATATCGAGCATCTCAGCCAGCATAGCGCCGGTTACACCATTATTATAGTCGATAGACTCCTTACCGCAAAGCACGAGGTCGTAGTTTTCGTTCTTTGCATAAGCAGCGATCTGAGCCGCCACTGCGTAAGGGTCGTTGCTATCTGTATCTATACGAATGGCTTCATCACCGCCAAGCGCCAGTGCCTTACGCATTACCGGTTCGGCCTCCGCTTTGCCAACCGTAATAAGGTGTACTGCAGATGCAGCGCCAGTTTCTTTAAGTTCCAGCGCCCGCACCAGTGCATACCATTCATCATAAGGATTGATGATCATGGTAACGCCGGCGGTATTGAATTTTGTATTGTTGTCGCTAAACGCGATCTTGGTAGTAGTGTCAGGAACCTGACTGATACAAACTAATATCTTCATCAGAGCTTTATTTTTAATGACTTCAGAAAGAATGCTTTTCTGAAAATTGCTGCAAACCTACAGCAAAATGTTTTTTGCACCAATCTCGACTTGCCATGGGAGAAGAGCCGAATCCTATAACTGATTTTTTTATTACCAGAAAGATATATTTCGTAACCCCTTTGAATTCAATTGCACCTGCATTATTTTTAGGCTTCCTTTAATCGAAGTCGCACCCCAATGCAATGCTTCTGCTAACGAACAGAGGAATAATCTTATAAAAAAATGAACCAGGATAAAGGTCAGTTGCTGCACCAGGTTTTAGTGGTTGACGATAGCCGCATAGATCGTTTTATTGTTGAAAAGCTGATTGAACGGGCTAATCTTGCCGAAATAGTCGTTCAGAAAGAACTTGCGCGCGATGCACTGGATTACCTCATGCAGCAGTTTGAAGCCAGCGAACCGCTGCCTTCCGTTATTTTTCTTGATATCAACATGCCAGGTATGAGTGGCTTTGACCTTCTCGACGAGCTGCAACAATATCCCGAAGCTGTAAAAAATAGCTGTACCGTAGTAATGCTCTCCTCTTCGCTGAATGAACAGGATCATAAAAAGGCAATGAGCTATAAGCAGGTGAAAATGTATTGCAATAAACCCCTGAGCGTTGATAAGCTGGAGGAATTGAAGAGCATATTATCGTCGTAAGAGAAAAGGAGCATTTTGCAGATTGTAATTGTCGATATATTTGCCGCTTAATGCTTCAGCGCATTGTTGCCATATTGATCTTATTGGTGCTGTTGACCGGTTTAGGAGGCTATTTTGTTGTCTTTAAAGTGGAGCAGTTCGCGTTGCGGCGCGAAATGAAAGAGCGCATCAAATCTTCACTTCCTGAAAGCCAGCTTCAGCATTTCGCCTTTTCAAAGCAAAAAACGTCAACGCTCGACTGGGAGCGAAAAGGTAAAGAGTTCCGGCTGGACGGGGATATGTACGATATTGTCAGAGCCGAAACCGAAGGAGATACCGTTCATTTCTACTGCCTCCGGGATGACAAGGAAACAAAGCTGTTTGCGGGATTAGATCAATTAATGAAGGCCCAAACCACTGCGGGCAAGTCTGGCAAGATAGCAGGCGGACTTCTTAAAATTTTTTTTTCTTTCAATTCGCTGCCGGTTGGCGGCTACATACTACCATCCTATTGTTTTGAGGATGTAAGGACTTTCCCTTTATTTATTTTGAGCACATCAACAGGTGTGGCAGAAGTGTACTCACCACCTCCGGAGCATTGCATTTGATTTTTTCTTCTATTCCTGTGCTGATTCATTGCTATATGCATATGAATCGGTGATTCTTTCGTAAAAAGCCATACACAACTTTTTAAAAAATTGCAATGCAAAAGACATTTTTACTACTGGCAGCTTTGGCTGCTTCTTATACCGGCCTGGCTCAAACTGATGCTGCTGCTACAGATACATCCAACCGCCATCGGAGCCTTGATGAAGTGGAGGTGACTGCTACTTCCAATCCTAAGAAATCCCTGTTGTACCAACCTGTGTCTATCGTAAAGCTCAATAAGGTGGAGCTAAAGCGCAGTACCGGATTATTTCTCGATGATGCGATTAATGCTAATATACCCGGTGTGTATATGGAGCGAAGAAGCGTCTCCGGCGGACAGCAATTCAACATTCGCGGATATGGCAGTGGTGCCTGGGGCACACGAGGCATCAACAGCAATTTTGACGGGCAAGGTTATAAGGTATATCTAAACGGCATTCCGTTGACGGACGCGGAAGGTATTACGGTGATGGATGATATTGATTTCGGCTCAGTGGGAAATGTAGAGGTGGTAAAGGGCGCGTCGGGAACGCTGTACGGAATGGCTATTTCAGGAGTGGTAAACCTAACGACGCTTAAACCTGAAAACGGAACTACTTCGATATCGCAACAAGCTATGGTGGGCAGCTATGGACTGCAACGCTATACCACTACATTGCAGATCGGCGGTGAGCGCTCTTCACTTCTGGTTAATTATGGCAAGCAGGTGTATGACGGATTTATGCCACACACGTCCTCTCACAAAGACTTCGTGAATGTATTTGGCGAGTTTCGCGCAAATGAAAAGCAAACCATCAATGCGTATGTTGGCTATAGCAATAGCTACGACCAAAGAAATGGCGAGCTTACCATCGGCCAGTATGATACACTTGACTACTCAGGCAATCCCCGTTATATAGCCAATGATGCCCACTCCGCACTCATCAGCTTTCGCGCTGGTTTAAGCCATCGTTACGAGTTCAATAAAAACATTTCCAACACTACTACTGTTTTTGGTACAGGTATCACCAGTAATTCCAGCTCTGCGGGTGGGTGGACAGATAAAGCGCCGCTGAACTACGGTTTGCGCTCTACTGTGGATATGAAGTTTGCTCTGAACGAAAAGTTCGGTTTATCGGGAATTGCCGGTGTCGAAGCACAAAGACAGAACGCACAAACCGTCGGCTACACAATGGTAAAAGACTCCACCAATCCGGGTCCTTATAATATCATTGGAGCTACCAGAAGCAATCAGTACACTGTTTCTTCTACCTGGTCAGCATTTACGGAATGGACGTTGAGCATGCCTTTCGATCTTTCATTTACAGCGGGCGTAGGTTTGAGCAAAATGAATATAGAGCTCAATGACCGCCTTGCGGGCATAGGAGCAAATTCGCAATACAAAGCAACCTATAGCGATATGGTTTCGCCGCATTTTGCACTCAACAAAGTGTTCAGCAAGAATATCTCGGCTTATGTATCCTACAGTCAGGCTTACAAAGCCCCGGTAAGTTCCTACTTCTTCATTCCTGTGACCGGAGAAGTACTCACAGGCCTGAAACCTGAAAAGGGTACGCAGATTGAGATTGGCACTAAGGGTTCTTTGTTGCACGATCGCCTGGTGTACCAGCTCGCTGCTTACAATGCTGTGTTCTCCAACAAAATCACTGCCGTAGCAGTACCTGACACCACAGGAACAGCTACCGCCTATAGCTACATGGTGAATGGGGGAGAGGTGAACAATAAAGGCATTGAAGCGTTGATAAAATATACCGCTTATCAAAGCGCGACTGGTTTCTTTAGCTCTGTCAATCCTTTCGTGAATCTTGCTGTTACGGATGCTACATACAACGACTTTAAATTTGAGACCCTGACCAACAAAAAGAACTCAGGAAAGAAGAACGATTCAGTAGCTGTCTCCGACTACAGCAATAAAGTCGTTGCGGGCGTTCCGCCGCTTACTTTCAATGTTGGCGTTGACTTTGCAACAAGACCAGGACTTTATGGAAACGTTGTGTACTCCTACCGAGATGCCATGTACTTCACCTCCGATAACATCAATAAAACAGAGGCTTATGGTTTGCTGAACGCCAAACTTGGTTACAGAAAGTCACTGGGAAGCCATTTTGATGTAGATGCTTTCGCCGGTGCGAATAACATTACCGGCACACAGTATTATTACATGGTTTTCCTCAATCAGTTGCCAGACGCTTACTTGCCCGCTCCGAATGAGATCAATTTTTTTGGCGGCTTGACGCTTAAATACAATTTCTAAATACTCAAGAGGCGAACAATAGGATGTTCGCCTCTTTCTCTTAAAATATTTGCAATGCAAAAAGTTCTTTCTATACTGCTGCTTTTCCCTTTGCTGGCGTCCTGTGGCAGATTTAATAATAAAGAAGGCGACGACAAAAAGGACCAGCGCATCGTCTGCATTTCCAAGCAATACTCAGAGATCATCTATGCTCTTGGCGCTGAAAAAGATCTGGTAGCTGTAGATGTTTCCAGTAGTTATCCGCCCGAAATAAAAAAGCTTCCCACCATCGGCTACCACCGGGCACTAAGTGCAGAAGCTGTGCTAGCGGCAAAGCCGGATCTGATCCTGCACGACAATAACATCGGCCCCGAGCATGTAGTGCGTCAATTGGAACAATTGAAGATACCCATGAAGAGCTTCGTGAAAGGAGAGACAATTGATAGCACGAAAATGCTGATTCGGGAACTCGGGGCATTCTTTCATAAAGAAGCTGCAGCAGACTCCCTGTGCAAAAAGCTGGATAGTGACATGCATCTGGCGCTCGAAAAGGCGAAGCAGTATAAAGATGTTCCCAAAGTGCTTATTATTCACTTCGGGCAAGCTTCCAATATTTACCTCGTGATGACGAAGAAAAGCACGGCTGCAAAGATGATCAGCTGGGCTGGCGGACAAATGGCAATTGATGATGAAAGAGGAATGAAACAGATGTCTGCGGAAGTCGTTGCCGCTTCTGATCCTGACGTGATCCTCCTTACCGATTTTGGTTATGATCGGCTTGGTTCTAAAGAGAAGATTATGGAACTGCCAGGAGTGGCGGGCACTAAAGCAGCAAGAAATGGTCGCATCTATAGAGTAGAAGAGCATGACCTGGTTTACCTCGGTCCAAGGACAGGCAGCAATACTTTAATGCTACAACAACTAATTCATCAAAGTGACAGCTCAGGCAAGAAATAAGGCAATTACGGCAACCCTGGTGATATTGGTTATCATATCCGCTGTTCTGTCCATGCGGTATGGCGCTGTCAATATCAGTCTTGACGAGATCTTTTCATCTTTCCGGAAGTATTTCACGGATCCGTCTTCGCTTAATTTGAATGAAAGAATCTTTATAGATATCCGCCTGCCGCGGGCGTTGCTCGCTATTGTAGTCGGGGCAAGCCTGGCCGTAGGGGGCGCCTTGCTCCAATCTCTTTTTCGCAATCCGATCATTGAGCCCGGCCTGATTGGCACTTCAAGTGGCGCCGCCTTTGGCGCTGCACTTTATTTTGTGCTTGGAGCTACTTTCAATTTTAATGCCGGCGAATGGACACTGCCGCTTGTCGCTACAGCCGGTGGGATGCTGGCAACACTCATCGTTTTACTGCTTGCTCAGTCCCGCCAAACGGGAAGAAGTTCTGTTGTTGCTTTATTACTTGTAGGCATAGCTATCAATGCATTGTTTTTTAGTGGTGTCGGGTTTCTTTCCTATATCGCCCGCGATCCGCAGGCGCGATCTATCACCTTTTGGGGATTGGGCACTTTGTCGGGAGCTAACTGGCATTCGGTAATCATTGTCGGGGTCAGTACCATTGCTTGCATCATCGGTGCTTTGAGATATGCCAGGCAATTAAACGCGCTTGCCCTGGGTGAAGACGACGCTTTATTTCTCGGAGTCAACATTAAGCGACTGAAATTCGAGTTGCTTATTATTAATACCATTATGATAGCCGTAGCCACGGCGTTTACCGGGGTTATCAGCTTTGTGGGATTGATCGTGCCGCATCTGCTACGAATGATCCATGGATCTGACAACCGACTGCTGATCCGGAACAGCGCTTTGCTTGGAGCTATACTTTTGAGCCTTGCTGATCTTACTGCAAGGATGGTATTGCGTCCTGCGGAGTTGCCCATTGGCATTGTGACATCTGTAGTCGGCGTGCCCGTGTTTATCGTTTTGCTGAGAAGCAGAAATTACTTTTTTTAAAATGATCACTGTCAACGACGTTTCTTATAGCGTAAAAGGAAAGACTTTAGTGGAGCATGTCTCCGCCGTGTTTGCGGCGGGGAAGATCAATCTTGTTATTGGTCCGAACGGGGCTGGAAAATCTACGCTTATTAAGCTGATCAGTGGTCAGTTGACCGCACAAAGCGGTGCTGTTTTACTTGATGATAAAAATATCCATACTGTTTCCGTTCCGCAGCTGGCCCGCGTCCGCGCAGTGCTTTCGCAAAATACAGAACTCGCTTTCCCTCTAACCGCGCAGGAAGTGGTGATGATGGGAAGGTACCCTCATTTTACCGGCACGGCACAAAAGCGGGATAAGGAGGCGTGTCGGGAAGCGATGCGCTTTTTTGATGTGGAAAAGATGGCCGAACGGAACTATCTGACCTTAAGCGGCGGTGAGCGCCAACGCGTTCAGTTTGCCAGAGTGCTCACCCAATTGTGGTACCCTGTTGCCGGTTCCTGTCGTTACCTTATTCTCGATGAGCCGCTTACCTTTCTCGATATTTATTACCAGTACGATTTCATGAATAAGCTCGTGTCCTTGTCTGCTCAGCAGGATATGGTGATAGTAGGCGTAGTGCACGACCTGAACCTCGCCGCAAAATATGCGGATTATCTCTTATTGCTGAACCAGGGAAAGGTATTGGCAAGCGGCGACAAGCATGAGGTACTGACAAGCGCCAACATCAAAGCTGCCTACCATCTGGAGCCAACCATCCGCAACGAAAACGGCGAGTTGCATTTATTGTTTTGAGGGAAACGTCAACAGTCCTTCTCATTATAGAGGGCTTCTACAATATTACTTCTAATCAAGCTTTTGTTATTAGTTTTAGGACTAAAAGCAGGGTTAATTATCAGTTTTCGTGAGGCTGCAAACATACATACCGTCTGAGGCCCTTCGTCCTTATGTGAAGTCGTTCGTTGTTCAGGAGACAGGAGAGGAAAGCACTTACCGCGTTTTGCCTGATACGGGTTTGGTGATCGGCTTTCAGTACAAAGGCAAGTTATCCCGGCTGGATAATACCCTCGAAACCCCTCTTTCCGTCTCTGGTATTTCCGGCCTGGCAGACCACAGTCGCATCTTTAAAAACTCTGCCGACATTGGATCCGTGCTTGTGTTTTTCAAAGATGCAGGAGCTTCTCCTTTTTTCCACCAACCGCTTAACGATCTTTTCCGCGAGAGTGTTTCACTCGACAATTTTATGCTTCGCTCTGAGTTGCTGTGTGTGGAGGAACAACTGGCCGAGGCGACTAGTGATGTTCAGCGTATTGCCGTGGTGGAGCAATTCCTGATCAGCAGAATGAATCCGGGAAAACACGATGAATTGATCCCTGCTGCGCTCCAGCTCATATATCAAAGCAAAGGAACCATCCGTATCAAGGAGCTTGCGAGCAAGCTATGCATTAGCCAAAGTCCTTTAGAAAAGAGGTTTCGCGAGGCAGTGGGTGCGTCCCCGAAGAAGTTTGCTTCAATTGTTCGCCTTAAGAATGTTCTTCAGCAATACAATGATAAAAGCTCATTGACGGAGCTTGGCTATGAATCCGGTTTCTACGATCAGGCGCATTTTATCCGCGAGTTTAAAACCTTTACCGGCGAAACGCCGGAAACATTTTTCCGTTCCAAAGGCAGATAAACGATTTTTTACAATTGCACTCGCTCAGTTACTGCGACTTTTGCTGGAAATAAATCACAGAACAAATGAGCAGAATGAAACCGTATGATGTTCCTCACAAGGGCCTGAGGAATGCATTATCACAGCTATCACTTTTGGCTGGTAAAACGGACTATACAAACGCCGACGATGTAGCAGCACTTTACAGACTGGGAACTGATGTTTTTGCGTTGCTTACCATTCATGCAAAGGATGAGAACGAGGTGACATTGAAAGAGCTGGAAGCGCGCTGTCCCGGTTCTTCGCTGCATGACATGGACGACCATGAACAGCTACATTTGACGCAAAGCAGGCTTGAAGAGCAGCTTGCCACCATAGACCAGCAGGCAAAGGCCGGAATCGACGCAACCGATGCCGGGGCAGAATTCTATCTTTCGCTCAGTGAGTTTCATAGCGTGTATTTAGAGCATACCGCGGAAGAAGAACGCGTAACACAGCCTTTGCTCCTGCAGTATTTCACGGATGAGGAAATGGCGGCGCATCGTGGGAAGATAATGGCTTCAAATCCGCCGGAGACTTTACTGACCTGGTTCCGGTTTGTTATTCCCGCACAAAGTCATAAGGAGAGAGTGGGACTGTTATCAGGCTTTAAGAAGATGGCGCCGGAAGCGTTCTTTGAAGCAGGCATGGAGGTGATCCGGCGGGTATTGTCTGCAGATGAATTTCATCAACTGCAACATGCGCTGCAGATAGATGAGATAGCGGCGATTTAGTGAAAAAGGAAGAGTTGGAGGGGTTGGAAGGGTTGGAGGTTGTTGGAGCCACTCTCCCTTTGTCCTGCCCGAAGGGTATCTATAAAGAGCATGAGCCTTTTGTTGGAAGGGTTACAAATTGGTGGCAATAGCCTATCGGGCTGCGTTACCCCCATCCCTCTTCAGCCGCGCTCTCCGTCATCAATTTCCTTTTGCGTCTTCTTTGGAAGTTTGGCTTTAATGATCCTGTATGCCTCGCTCAGGTATTCTTCCCACTCCTGTGGTCTTAGCGCGCTGCGTTTAACCACCGACACCCATTGTCTTCTTGCAAAGTGTGGCGCCTGAATGATCCCTTCTCTGTCTGTAAGTTCGTCAAACCTTTCCTCATCCAGTTTAAAAGATACCGGGCTGCCATCATTCATACCGGTGATGCAGAAGATCTTTTCGGCTACCATAAAGCAGAGGTTATTTTCCCACTTGATGCCTTCCGTAGTACCGGGAAAACTCAGACAATAAGAACGAAGCTTTTCTATGTTCATGGATGAGTCGTTAAACGCGTGTTTGTAAAGGTCGCTATTGCATTCATTATTGCGAACTTCACTAATGAAAGGTGCGAAGAAGGCGAAGGCTTTGTCCATTAATTGTCTTTAGAGCGCGAGAAGAGATTGCTTCACCTAAAGGTTCGCAATGACGAAAAAAAAGTAGAAAATGGCGTCATTGCGACGGTTTTACCGGAAGCAATCTCCACTAATGTATGGTTCGTGAGGACAGGAGCCAGGGCGAAGAAACCCTCACGCCAACCCAAGCTCAGATGTTATGAAGTCTTTCGCGCCGTCAGCACCTGTCAATATAAGCCAGGCTTCAGTCTTGTCGCCGCTGATGGTAAGGCCGAATGTGAAGAAGTCGCAACAACTTCTTTCCGTCTTTATGAATTCTGTTAGTTCATCCAAAACGCTGTCTGCACCGGGAAACTTAAAAGCATAGCCATCTTTCAGTTCCTTTTTGTCAAGCATTTGCTGCTTCAGACTTGCTATTACTGTTTCTTTTCGTTTTTGGAGTTCCGGCGATGTCAGTTTGCAGCTCATTTCATTTGTTCCGCTCATGACATTGAAGGTATTGCGAAACAGTCAGATTGTTAGCGTTTCGATTGCCGCATGGCTCGTACTATTCTATCGGCTCGCCTGTCCGCCCTTGCGTTGTTTAAGGATAGCACCGCCCATACAGCAGCAGGGAGCCAGCCAATCAGGGTTACCTGAAGGATGAAGCACAGTATGGCGTGAAGGATCTTACCTCTGAGGAGAAATGATAACGCCGGTAGAAGTATCGCAATGAGCATCATATAGATTAAAGGATTTAGCTTTTAGCTAATGTCACACAATGGCACACAACTTCCTAAATATCGACAATAAATGTCAATGGTGCAAACCTTGGCATTTGTAGATTTCAGTTCCGGCTAATAACAGGACGGTGAAGTCAAAGTTCTTCACTTAACCCCGGACAGAGCGCGAGAAGAGATTGCTTCACCTAAAGGTTCGCAATGACGAGAAAAAAAAGGTAGAAAATGGCGTCATTGCGAGGGTTTTGCCCGAAGCAATCTTCACTAATGTATGGTTCGTGAGGACACGAACCAAGGCAAAGGAGCTTGTTGCAGGCCTTTGCCGGCTAAGAAAAGGAAACGGAGGCTGAATTTATCGGCCACCGTTTCTCAATATTATTTGATAATGGTCAGATACTTCGTCTCATCGCACGATATAATGTCCATATATAGGGTAGCGACAGGGCAAGCGCAAAGGCTTTTAAAGCTTCTGAGATTAATTCATGGTTTGACCTTCCTTCTCTATAAGAAAATGAGTCTGCAAACGAAACATAGCTAATAACCATTACAGAATACAGTACCAACATGATAAATGTGTACAAAACTATTTTTTTACGAACTGTCATGACTTTAGTTTTATGAGCAAGAAGCTGTAGCCGCTCCCCAAGCAACACAAAAAATATAGCTACCAGCTCCGACCGGTCCACCAAAAATCAGCGTTCCTATCCCCCAACCTACTGCACTTCCTAGTGCTCCCATCTCATCCTTAGCAACTGTATCCTGCCAAGATCGTTGAGCTGGTTCAGAAACACCTGTATTTCGAGTGGGGATATGCTCCAAAAACGCATAGCCTATTCCATTACCTCCTATTTCACTTGGTGCCCAAAACGTTGCCGAGTTTATACCGACACTCAACATCATTAACACTTGATCCAGATCTGATCCGCTTAGGTTTGTCCTCGCATCGTGTTCAATAGAAGAGTATGCTACTCTTAAGGATGCTAGGTTGCTGACAGTATCCGCAACATATAAGGCTTCATCATAGTAAGCTTTCACTTGGCTTGTCACATAATCATCTAAGTTGTCATAGTCAACTTTACTCGCGAAGTTAAAGATGGTATCTTTTAAACTACCATAATATTCCCCAATATTGATATTAAACATCGCAGTCTTAATATTCTCGTCATAGTTTTCGAAGTCAAAATTGTCGTATGCTTGTGTAAGATAAACGTTGTGTAGTACGCCAATACTGTCAATTTGTTCATCATTAAACATTCTATAGTCCGTTCGCAACAATGCATGTGCACCACTTGAAGGGTTACTTACGTCATTGTGTTCTGATTTTTTACAAGCAAAGAAAGAGGTGATAATTAGCATTACTAATAAAACGCTGGAAATCTTTTTCATTAGTATTAGTTTTTACTGGGTTTTTCCTACTCTTTCGCATTCATGCTGGGATTTTCGGGTTACTCCCGTATACAGTATTTACTCAGTTTAGTCTTTGTTGTCGCTATATATTCTACTTCCTTTGTGTTGTACAGTCGTCAATGTCTTATGATTTAAATGTGTAGGAACACTATTATTTAATTGCACCGCTCTGGACTGTCGATGAAGTTTTTCTACCTCTAACAAAGAACTTTCGCCAGTAATTTCTGTCGAAGGCAAAATACGTAAAGGTTTTTGTCTATGTAACAAGCTCTGCAATTCTAATTTTTATTCTAATACAATAAAGAAGGCAAAGCCCACACCACCCCCCAAAACAAAAGCGACCCCCCCTTCGGGCTCGCTTTTCAATCCATTCATTCCTTCATTTCGAAACCTTAGCTGATGAGGATGCAGATTGGATCGCTCCAGTCGCTCATCATGCCGGCGGAGCCGAGGGCTCTGACGCGGAACCAGTATTTCTTGCCGCTTTCAAATCTAACTGTCTCCCTTTATCATACCCAAGGACATTCATAGACTGCATATCCCTTATTGTCTTCAGTTAAGCCTTTCAGCGAAGACAAACGAGCAATCTTTACTCATTTATGGTTGGTGGGTTCAGCGGAGGCAGAAAAGCTCGCTTCCTTTTGTTGTGAGGGCGTTGCCTTTTGTTGTGAGGGCGTTGCCTTTTGTTGTGAGGACGTTACCTTTTGTTGTGAGGGCGTTGCCTTTTGTCGTGAGGCCGTTGCCTTTTGCTGTGAGGCCGTTGCCTTTTGTTGTGAGGCCATTGCCTCTTGTTGTGAGGGCGTTGCCTTTTATTGTGAGGGCGTTGCCTTTTGTTGTCAGGGCGTTGCCTTTTGCTGTGAGGGCGTTGCCTTTTGTTGTGAGGGCGTTGCCTTTTGTCGAGAGGTCGTTGCCTTTTGTTGTAAGGTCGCTTCCTTTTGTCGTGAGGAATAGGCGATTTTAATAAAGTGATCGCAGAAAAACACTAAGGGAACCGGTGCCAGGAAGCGCTATTATCCTTTTTCTAAAATCTTTAATAAGCCAGCTTTCAGTTTCGGCAATTCCGTTACGAGGGACTGCCAAACAATGTCAATATCCATCCCAATAATCGTGAGCAATGTAATTGCGGAATCTTCGCACTCCTTGCCACGCAATCTCGGGATATCTCGTTTTAAGTTCTGTACTGATACGGTTACATGCTTCTGCCATTACCACAAAGTTCATCAATACTGCGTCATAGGTCTTTGAGTCATTCAGCAGGTCATCTGCGGAAAGGATATCGCAGGTATACTCTTCAATATGATTTATAGCATACAGGCAGTCCAGAAGATTAGCTTCATCATGTTCATGCATAAATAGCCTGTTGTAATATTCGTTCTTTGAAGTGTGGCTTTAGTGAGCGAGGATTTGCAAGATCAACCTTTTTTTCAAATAGTTTGCTTAAATAGGCACGCAATGCTTCTTTCGTTTCGATGTAATTTTTTATTGAAGGGAAAAAAGATACAAGGAAATCGATGTCGCTGCCACTGTTCGCCTGGTTTCGGGCATAGGACCCGAACAAGGCAATCTCATTTACATGAAACTCCTTACGTAGCAAAGGCATTTGTTGCCTGAGAGTATCGAGTATCTCATTTCTTGCTAACATATTAGATGTCAAAATTAGGAAAATGTTATGGAGGAGTTGATATGATAATTAGTGATTTAATGATTTTCAAACATGTGCCTGGCGGGGTTTACTCTAATGTGTGGTTCGTGAGCTCAGGAGCAGGGGGTTATGCTAACCTCCCTTGTCTGACTTGTAAAAGATTTTCCGTATCACATATACTAACTGCGTTATACCAAAAAATACATGAAGGAGGATAACGACCTTTTTCGGTACTCCATCAACTAAACTTTCAATGTAAAGGAAAACTGCGTTAAGAACAAGTACCGATAAAATGTACAAGGCAATGTTTGCTCTGTTTTGCTTCATAATCTCAATCCTTGTAGTGCAAAAGTAGGCTATTGGAGTTTGCTACATAAGCCGTTAGAGTCTTTGGTTCCCCTTCGGGGAAGACCAAGATGAAGAGTATGAGAGAGCGTAGGTCTTCGCCAATGTATGGTTCGTGAGGACAGGAGCCAGGGCGAAGAAACCCTCACGCCAACCCAAGCTCAGATGTTATGAAGTCTTTAGCGCTGTCAGCACCTGTCAATATAAGCCAGGCTTCAGTCTTGTCGCCGCTGATGGTAAGGCCGAATGTGAAGAAGTCGCAACAACTTCTTTCCGTCTTTATGAATTCTGTTAGTTCGTCCAAAACGCTGTCTGCACCGGGAAACTTAAAAGCATAGCCATCTTTCAGTTCCTTTTTGTCAAGCATTTGCTGCTTCAGACTTGCTATTA
>DATJDP010000226.1:0-14054 GCA_035497355.1 Flavipsychrobacter sp. | reverse complement strand
GATGTGCTGATGAAGCCTTTTACGAAAAGCGGCAACTTCGGCGGCTCGGGCTATTTCTTCTATGATGCAAATCTTAAAGCCAATTTTGCTTTTAGTAAAAAGGACCGTGTCTATCTGAGTGGCTACTTCGGCCGCGATAAGTTTTCTTTCAATAATGAAACATCTGCATTCAAAGCAGAGATCCCCTGGGGCAACTCCACCGCCACCCTTCGCTACAACCACCTTTTCAGCGATCGACTTTTCATGAATGCATCTGCCATTTACAATGAATACCAGTTTGAGTTTGGGGGCAGTCAAAGCGATTTTGAACTAAAGCTTTCATCGGGAATCAAAGACTGGAACGGTAAAGTGGACTTCGATTATTACAGCAGTTTCAACCACCATTTCAAGGCCGGCTTCAACTATATTCATCACAAGTTCATCCCGAACCAGGTGTCTGGCAGAACCGGAGATACGGAATTTGAGCCCAACAATGCATTGATCCGATATGCCCATGAAGCAGGCATTTACCTGCAGGACGATTTTGATCTGACGGACTGGTTGCGCATTAACGCGGGTGTCCGGTATTCTTATTTCGGTCAGACCGGGCCTTACTGGCATTACGACTATGATCTGAATCAGAAGAAAACGGACAGTACTTATTATGGCGCCGGTCAGATCGTAAAGTCTTATGGCGGTTTGGAGCCACGGTTGAATCTACGGTTTACCACAAGCCCTACCTCTTCGGTAAAGGCAAGCATCGTGAAGTCTTACCAATATATTCACCTGATCACCAACAATGGCTCTACCCTTCCTACGGACCTATGGGTGCCAAGCACCCTTCTGGTGCAGCCTCAGGCAGCATGGCAATACTCGCTCGGCTACTTCCGCAATTTCCTTGACAATAAGGTCGAAACCAGCGTGGAGGTTTATTACAAGAAAATGAAGCACCAGATAGAGTACAGGGAAGGCTACACACCAACATCTGTAACCACTGACCCTGAACTGGATTATGTGTTCGGAGATGGTGAAGCTTATGGTGCGGAGTTCTTTATTAATAAAACGAAAGGCAAATTCACCGGCTGGATTGGCTATACTTTGTCGTGGACCTGGCGGCAATTCCCACAACTGAATAACGGAGAGCAATTCCCTGCCAAGTACGACAGAAGGCATGACCTGTCCGTCGTTGCCACCTATGAGCATAGCAAACGGTGGACCTTTTCGGCCGTATTTATATACGGTTCGGGCAATGCTATTACCCTGCCTACCAACTACTATTTCATAGAGCAGCAACTGACGCCGGAATACAGTAAAGTGAATGAATACCGCTTGTTTCCATATCATCGCCTCGACCTTTCGGCTATTTACAAACCCAAACCTAAAAAGCCAAGAAAGTGGCAAAGTAGCTGGGCGTTCTCTATTTACAATGTATACAGCAGGCAAAATCCGTACTTCCTGTATGTAGATTCGAAAGGCAACACTACCGAGGGTATAGAGGTGAAAGTAAAGCAGGTGTCGATATTCCCGATCCTGCCAAGTGTTACTTACAACTTTAGTTTCTAGCGGATTTCAGTCATAAGGCATGGTTTTATAAACCGTAGTGCCAACATGATGCCTGACGAAAGCCGCCGACAACAACGGGACGAGAAAAGCTATAGCCAGAAAGTATGGATAGCAGGGGGAATTTTCGCCTTCATTATTGTATTCCTTTTACTATTTAAGACATTATTCAGCATACTGCTACTGGCATTTGCGGGAGTTCTGATAGCGGTATTTTTTCATGGGTTTGCAGGCTTGCTTCAGCGCTATCTCCATTTGCCGCAAAAGCTAAGTGTATTTGTCTCCGTGATCTTTAATCTGTTGCTGATTGTTGCCTTTTTCTGGTTTACAGGCGCCAGGCTGCAACAACAAATCGCGGAGCTTTCTGATACTTTACCACAAACGGTACAGCAAGCGAAGGAGAAAATTCAGGGGAGTGCAGCAGGAAGTAAAATATTGCAGCAATTAGAAAGCCGTGGAAGTACCGAAAAGACAAGGAAGGTAATCGGGCGGTTCTTCTCCTCCACCTTTGGCGTTTTAAGTGATCTCTACATCGTCTTGCTGATAGGACTGTTCTTTACAGCGCAACCTTCAGTTTATAAAAGGGGACTGATAAAGCTGCTGCCGTCGAAAGCCCAGGGCAAGGGAAAAGAACTGATAGAAGACATTGGTAATCTTTTAAAGAAATGGATCAAAGGACAGATATTCGGAATAGCATTTATCGCCGTTCTTACTGGCATAGGCTTATGGATCATCGGGCTTCCTATGGTCTTTACCCTTGCCTTGATTGCCGGTCTCCTCAACTTCATTCCCAACTTCGGGCCGCTCATTGCCTTAGTGCCAGCCGTACTTTTAGCTTTTAGTGAAGGAACCACAACGGCCTTGGTAGTGATCGCCATGTACACAGGTATTCAAATCATCCAAAGCGCGGTTGAGCAACCACTGATCCAGAAAAAGATGATAAATATTCCTCCTGCCATGGTCATTATAGGACAAGTGGCCATGGGGATATTAGGAGGTTTTTGGGGCGTATTGCTAGCTGCACCAATTGTTGGGATACTGATGACTGTCGTCAACAAATTGTGGGTGGACACGCAACGTTGAAAAAGAAAAGGCAACTGTTGTAGCTGCCCTCTCTTCTTAATGTACTATCAGATATAGTCTATTCACTCATCCAGACCATTTTCACACCCTTTCCTCGTTCTAATTTCAATGTTGCATAAACACCTGCCTCCCGGTCAAATCCAGACAAGTTAAACAGTGCAAGGTTCCGGTCTTTAGATCGCTCTTTAGTGAATAAAGGAGAACGTTGAGGAATTGGCAACTTTGCGGAAACCTCTGTGGTCAAATCATAAACCCAGGCATCACAATCCCCTACGCCTCTAATATTCGTTAACTTTCCCTTTTCAACCCGCTCAGCATTTTCCTCAATATCATTCAGCATCACGTAGGATTTATTCTTACCATTAAAATAAGATAAGCTTTTATATTGGTTACCTGCGCTCAATGTGGACGCGCCATTGTCTCTCACAGCAATATAAAAGCTACCAGCAGAGACGTACTCAGACACTCCATCGAACATACCAGCATAAGTTGTTTGAGATTTGGGTATCAATACCGCAGATCTTTCAGTTCCGTCTTCATTAAAGGTGATAACCGCAGCAGAGCCAAGCATTACACCTGCATTGTGAGTGCCGGAAGGTATTCCGTTTCTCATTGTCGTCCTTTCGATTTGAGTTACCTCTTCCAGTAAAACGGTAAACGATCCATCATTGTTTATATAGAGTTGTTCTGGCATAGGAGCGAACTTGTCATCCTTACCACGAAAAATCTTTCGATATTTCGCTGCAATAGAGGAACGGCGAAAGTCTAAAGATGCCTTAATGCCAGGATTTTCAGGGTCGATGACGCTAAATTGTATTGAATATTCAGCCGTTGCTTTATTCCATCCTTGCTTTACCCCGGTAAGCTCAGACGTAAGGAAAATAAGATTCTTAGTAACAGGATTGTAGCGTAATATTCCGTCGTCAATCCGACGTGAAATAGACTTGCCAACGTTCGCATAGCTGACTTGGCCATTTTCTACGGTTGCCAATAAAAGTTCATTTGCCGCCCCTCCGGAAGAAGCAGTGTTATAAGAATACAATAATCCATAAACCCTGTTACCTACGGTTGCAAAATCAAGAATTTGAGTGTACTTATATTTTCCCTCCGGAGAAGATAGAAAATTTCTTGCCACTTCACTTCCGTCCGCTCCATACTGAATCAGTTCTACTCTTTTGCTGCGATCACTTTCAAAAGTATTATAGCGTACAACGGCATAACTATCAGAGGCGGGGTCTTTACGCACTATAAAATCAGGCATAGGAACGCCGCCAAATGCCATAGCATATCCTTGTCCCATGTTTGTTTTGTTAAGTGTGGCTATGGTTTTCAGGTCCTTCAGCGCTCCTGTTTGTTCATCTACACGAAGTCTGTACAACACAGGAACAGCATCCTGTACCTCCGAGATGAAGAGATTAATTTCTCCATTTACATCATACATTCCTTCAACAGACATTGCCTTTAGCTTACCGTAATCAGGGTCAAGAGTTTTTACGGCGATCTGCTTGTGTTGACCGTCGTATAAGCGTATATCAATACCATCCTTCTTAGTGGCACGTACAAAAGCGGTACCGCCATTTTTGAGCATTAGAATACGGGCACAACCGTCTTCGGGTTCATCGAATGAAGGGCCCTCAGCAACAACTTTCATTTGAGCTGTTGCCAGTAATGGACATAGAAACAGAAGGGAAAGGATTATTTTCTTCATAAAAGGTTGATGATTTTAGGGATACAAAATAAAAAGTATCGCTTAAAAAGTCAATAAGTAATTGTATTTCAGTTTGAAAGCTGAGAATAGCACCCGCAGAAAAGCCGCCCTTTTGAGGCGGCTTTTCTGCAAAATCTATTGTTAATTTATTAACCTATCAACTGATATACTACTCTTCTTCATCAAACTGAAGCACATCTCTGCTTGCCATCAACAGGTCAAATTCTTCTTTAGACCCTACGACGATGTCTTCGAACTCGCGCATACCAGTACCGGCAGGGATGAGGTTACCTGTAATAACGTTCTCTTTCAAGCCCATCAGGTTATCACTCTTACCTGTGATTGCAGCGGTAGAAAGTACTTTCGTAGTTTCCTGGAAGGATGCAGCAGAAATCCAGCTTTGTGTACCGAGTGACGCCTTGGTAATACCATGCAGCATCGGAGTAGATGTCGCAGGCTGAGCATCGCGGAACTCTACAAGCTTTTTATCAGAACGGCGAAGTAAACTGTTTTCTTCACGGATCTCACGAAGCGTAACAATCTGACCAGCATGAAGCTTGTCTGAATCACCTGCTTCAGTGATCACTTTCTTATCGTAAATCCAGTCGTTTTCTTCGATCAGTTCAAATTTATCAACTGTATCATCTTCAAGGAACTTAGTATCTCCCGGATCAACAACGTGTACTTTACGCATCATCTGACGAACGATCACTTCAATGTGTTTGTCGTTGATCTTCACACCCTGCAAACGGTAAACTTCCTGAATCTCATTTACCAGATACTCCTGTACTGCAAACGGTCCTTTAATAGCAAGGATATCGCCCGGAGTAGTCGCACCATCGGAAAGTGAACTTCCTGATTTCACGAAGTCACCATCCTGAACCATGATGTGACGTGTCAGTGGAACAAGGTATTTCTTCACCAAACCTTCGCGGCTTTCTACGATGATCTCACGGTTACCACGTTTAATATTACCGAAGCTTACCACACCGTCCACCTCTGCTACTACCGCAGGGTTGCTTGGATTCCGTGCTTCAAACAGCTCCGTAACACGTGGAAGACCACCGGTGATATCTCGTGAGCGACCCATTATACGTGGGATCTTTACAAGTACCTGACCGTTGTGTACATCTTCATCTATATCTACAACGATATGAGAGCCAACCGGAAGGTTATAAGATTTTTGCTCTTTACCCTCTACAATGATTCCAGGGATCTTTGTTTTGTCTTTTGTTTCGATAACTACCTTCTCGCGGTGACCGGTTTGTTCATCAGCCTCTTCACGATAGGTAATACCTTCGATTACGCTATCAAACTTCACACGACCAGAAACTTCAGAGATTATCACTGCGTTAAACGGATCCCATGTACAAATGACTTCGCCTTTCGCAACTTTCTGTCCGTTCTTTACTTTAAGATTTGAACCGTAAGGAATGTTGTTAGTAATTAACAAACGATCATTAGCAACATCTACAATACGTACTTCACCTGTACGTCCGATAATCACAATTTGCTTTTCGCCTTCTACGTCTACAAACTCTGTAGTACGCAGACCGTCAAACTGGATAGTACCATCAAACTTAGCTACCAGCTGAGATTCGATGGCAGAAGAACCCGCAACACCACCCACGTGGAAGGTACGAAGTGTCAACTGTGTTCCTGGCTCACCGATAGACTGTGCAGCGATGATACCAACAGCATCACCCCTCTGTGTCATATAGCCGGTTGCCAGGTTCTTACCATAACATTTGGCACATACACCTCGACGAGCTTCACAGGTAAGAACAGAACGAATTTCTACTGTATCAATGCCTGCTTCTTCTATTGATCTGGCAACTGCGTCGGTAATTTCATCACCAGCAGCAACCAGTAAAGTATCATTAACAGGATCGTAAACATCGTGCAATGAAGTACGGCCTACAATACGATCCAACAATGGTTCAACCACATCTTCATTATCCTTCAGTGCAGAAGTTGCAATACCACGCAGGGTTCCGCAATCTTCTTCATTGATAACAACGTCCTGAGCTACATCCACAAGGCGACGTGTGAGGTAACCGGCATCTGCTGTTTTAAGGGCAGTATCGGCAAGACCTTTCCGCGCACCGTGAGTAGAGATAAAGTATTCAAGAACCGAAAGGCCGGTCTTAAAGTTAGAAAGGATCGGATTCTCAATGATTTCAGAACCTGAAGAACCTGAACGACGAGGTTTTGCCATCAATCCTCTCAGACCAGCAAGCTGTTTTACCTGTTGTTTAGAACCACGGGCACCGGAATCGAGCATCATATAAACAGAGTTGAAACCCTGTTTATCGTTTGCCATTTCACGAATCAACGTTTCTGTTACGCGTGTATCTACACGGCTCCAGATATCAATGATCTGGTTGTAACGCTCATTGTTCGTAATAAGACCCATGTTATAGTTTTCCCACACTTCATCAACTTCACCCTGAGCTGCGCTAATGAGTTCCTCCTTTATTGCAGGAACAGTGAGGTCATTGATATTGAATGACAGTCCACCACGGAACGCTGTACGGAAACCAAGAGTTTTGATATCGTCAAGGAATTGTACCGTTTTAGGGATACCCGCATTTCTTAAGATATCACCGATAATTTCGCGGAGTGATTTCTTAGTCAGAATGGTATTTACGAAACCACTTTCCTTTGGTACAAATTGATTGAAGAGTACACGGCCAACCGTGGTATCTATCAATTGTTTCTTTACCGAACCATCTTTCTGGCGAACATCCACTTTCACTCTGATCCATGCGTGAAGTTCTACACGCTCTTCGTTATAAGCGATGATTACTTCTTCAGAACTATAGAAGGCCTTTCCTTCACCTTTTACGATAACATCGCCTTCGGATTTCTTTCCCTTAGAAATATAATACAGACCCAATACCATGTCCTGTGAAGGAAGTGTAATAGGTGTACCATTTTGAGGGTTCAGGATATTGTGCGAAGCAAGCATCAGCAATTGTGCTTCCAGAATTGCAGCGCTGCTCAACGGCACGTGTACCGCCATCTGGTCACCATCAAAGTCGGCGTTGAACGCAGAACATACGAGCGGGTGCAACTGAATGGCTTTACCTTCAATAAGGCGCGGCTGGAATGCCTGAATGGAAAGACGGTGAAGCGTTGGGGCACGATTTAGCATGATCGGATGTCCCTTCAGTACATTTTCAAGGATATCCCACACTACTGCTTCCTTCTTTTCTACCAGTTTCTTTGCACTCTTAACAGTCTTTACAATTCCTCTTTCAATAAGCTTACGGATAATGAACGGCTTGAATAACTCAGCAGCCATATCTTTCGGTAGTCCACACTCATGCAGTTTCATTTCCGGACCAACGACGATCACAGAACGGCCAGAATAGTCAACACGTTTACCGAGAAGGTTCTGACGGAAACGACCTTGTTTACCTTTCAATACGTCAGAAAGAGATTTCAGCGCACGACCGCCTTCCGCTTTTACAGCGTTAGACTTACGGGAGTTATCAAACAGAGAATCTACAGCCTCCTGAAGCATACGCTTTTCATTGCGCAGGATCACTTCAGGTGCTTTGATCTCTATCAGTCTTTTTAAACGATTATTACGAATGATCACACGACGGTATAAATCATTCAGATCTGAAGATGCAAAACGACCACCATCCAATGGGACAAGCGGACGCAGTTCCGGTGGAATTACCGGGATATATTGCATTACCATCCATTCAAGGCGGTTTTCTACTCTCGTGTTTGCGTCACGGAACGCTTCCACAACACTAAGGCGTTTTAAAGCCTCTTGCTTACGCTGTTGAGAAGTTTCTGTGGCAGCAGCATTACGAAGTTCATAAGAAAGCTGATCCAGATCAATCCGGCCCAACAAAGAATGTAATGCCTCAGCACCCATCTTAGCGATGAACTTGTTCGGATCATCATCAGGCAGATACTGATTTTCCTTAGAAATGCTGTCCAGAATTTCCAGGTACTCATCTTCGGTCACTAACTGAAGCTGTGTCTTTTCAGAATCTTTCAGATTAAGTTTCTGACGGATCAGATCGTCTGCTTCACCACCCTGCACTACTACATAGCGCTCATAGTATACAATACTCTCAAGCTTTTTAGAGCTTACACCGAGCATGTATCCTATCTTATTAGGAAGAGACTTAAAGTACCAAATGTGCACAATAGGAACCACCAGTTTGATGTGTCCCATGCGCTCACGACGTACTTTCTTTTCCGTTACTTCCACGCCGCAACGGTCACAGACGATACCCTTATACCGGATACGTTTGTACTTACCGCAGTAGCATTCATAGTCCTTTACGGGACCGAATATTTTCTCGCAGAATAATCCGTCGCGTTCTGGTTTGTAAGTACGATAGTTGATGGTTTCGGGCTTTAACACCTCGCCATACGAACGGTCAAGAATAGCATCCGGAGAAGCCAAGCTGATCGTAATCTTACCAAATCCAGCTTTAGGACGGTTTTCCTTTTTAATTGCCATACAGTAGAAAGTATTTAGTAGAAAGTAAAAAGTTTATAACGAGTTCATTAAACCATAGGTCATTTTCTGAATTTCAATGACCTTATCTTGAAGCGCTTTAAAACTTTCGTCTTCCAAAAAATTTAGTTTGTTCGAAATAATTAATGAGTTTCTAATTCATAAGCTGAGCCTAAAGAAACCGACAGAAATTGTTTAAAAGCCGGGCTTGAATGTCTTCCACACCCTTCCGCAATATTACTTGGAACGGAAACTGCCGAACGCTGTATTTGCGACACAAGATTGAAATTTTCTGCATCTGGAAATTTTTTCAAATGCTTATAAACGTCAACCAACATTTCCATGCTTTTATTCCAAACTTTCAAATCGCGAAAGTTATTCATTCTAACAACTTTTGTCTTTTGTCTTTAGACTTCCTACTATTACTCAAACTTCAATTCCAGTCCCAATCCTCTCAACTCATTCACCAATACGTTAAAGGATTCCGGTATACCTGGTTTAGGTACGTTATCGCCTTTCACGATTGCTTCATAAGTCTTCGCACGACCGATGATGTCATCTGATTTCAGTGTAAGAAGCTCTTGCAGAATATTAGAAGCACCATAAGCCTCCAATGCCCAAACCTCCATTTCACCAAAACGCTGACCACCAAATTGTGCCTTACCACCAAGCGGCTGCTGGGTAATAAGTGAGTATGGTCCGATAGAACGAGCGTGCATCTTGTCATCAACCATGTGGTGCAGTTTGATCATGTAGATGATACCAACTGTCGCCTTCTGGTGGAAGCGCTCTCCTGTTTCACCATCATACAGATAAGTATGACCGAAATCAGGAAGACCTGCTTCATCGATAAGATTTCCTATCTCTTCTACAGAAGCTCCGTCAAAGATCGGTGTAGCGAACTTCACGCCCAGCTTTTCACCAGCCCATCCAAGTACAGTTTCATATATCTGTCCAAGGTTCATACGGGAAGGTACACCAAGCGGGTTCAGTACGATATCCACAGGAGTTCCGTCTTCAAGGAATGGCATGTCTTCGGCACGAACGATACGTGCAACGATACCCTTGTTTCCGTGACGACCGGCCATCTTATCCCCTACTTTCAGTTTACGTTTTGCAGCGAGATAAACTTTTGCAAGTTTCAATACACCCGCTGGTAACTCATCACCTATAGAAAGGTTGAACTTTTCACGTTTGTAACGTCCAAGCTCCTCGTTATATTTAATATTGTAGTTATGCAAAAGCTGGTTGATCTGGCCATCTATTTCACTATCACCAGTCCAGTTAAGCGGGTTCACATTTGCAAAATCAATAGAACCTAAAGTTTTGCTGTTGAATTTGCCACCTTTTGCTAATACGAGTTCGCCAAAATTATTGGTGATACCTGCAGAAGTCTTATCCTTCAACAAGGTCATCAGCTTTTCCAGCAGCAGGGTCTTAAGATCATCAATATTCTTATCGTGAATCTTTTCGATCTTCTCCAACTGAGATTTCTCGCGCACCTTCGAGTTTTTATCTTTCTTGGCACGTTGGAAAAGCTTTTTATCGATCACTATACCTTCTACTCCGCTCGGTGCTTTCAATGAAGCATCCTTTGCATCTCCGGCTTTATCACCAAAGATGGCACGAAGAAGTTTTTCTTCAGGCGTAGGGTCTGTCTCACCTTTCGGTGTGATCTTTCCAATAAGGATATCACCTTCCTTTACCTGTGCACCAATGCGAATGATACCATTCTCATCGAGATCTTTCGTAGCTTCTTCAGATACGTTAGGGATATCTGCAGTCAGCTCCTCTTCACCCAGCTTCGTATCGCGCACTTCCAGTTCATATTCATCAATATGAATAGAAGTAAACCAGTCTTCACGAACTACCTTTTCGTTGATCACGATGGCATCCTCAAAGTTGTAACCCTTCCATGGCATGAACGCTACTTTAAGGTTACGACCAAGGGCCAATTCGCCATTCTGCGTTGCATAGCCTTCAGTGAGGAAGTCACCTTCTTTCACTTTTTGTCCGCGACGTACAGCAGGCCTAAGCGTGATGCTGGTGCTTTGGTTGGTTTTAATATATTTTGTCAGGGTATAAACTCTGAGGTCATCTTCGAAAGACACAAGACGATCTTTATCGTTTCTGTCGTAACGAACATGGATTTCTTTTGCATCAACATATTCTACTACTCCGTTTCCTTCGGCATGTATCTGAATACGCGCATCGCGTGCAGCTTTTCCTTCCAAACCAGTACCAACAATAGGTACTTCGGCACGAATCAATGGAACCGCCTGACGTTGCATGTTCGATCCCATCAGCGCACGGTTGGCATCATCATGCTCAAGGAACGGAATCAGGGATGCAGAAAGACCAACGATCTGGTTTGGCGCTACGTCCATGTACTCTACTTCCTCTGGCTCAAGGATCGGGAAGTCACCAGTCTGACGGCTCTTTATCGCCTTTTCCACGAAGTTGCCTTTGTCATCCATCGGCACATTCGCCTGAGCGATCTTAGCTTCGTCTTCTTCCTCAGCACTCAGATAAGTGTAGTTTTTCAGATCTACCCTACCTTCCTTCACCTTGCGGTAAGGCGTTTCGATAAAGCCCATCTCATTGATCTTTGCGTGTACGCAAAGTGTGGAAATAAGACCGATGTTCGGTCCTTCCGGTGTTTCAATGGTACAAAGACGACCGTAGTGAGAATAGTGAACGTCACGAACTTCAAAGCCCGCGCGCTCACGACTCAGACCACCGGGGCCGAGCGCAGAAATACGACGCTTGTGCGTGATCTCAGAAAGAGGATTGGTCTGATCTAAGAACTGGGAAAGCTGTGAAGTACCGAAGAAGGAGTTGATCACTGAAGACAGTGTACGTGCATTGATCAGATCAATTGGCGTAAACACTTCATTATCACGCACGTTCATACGTTCGCGAATAGTACGTGCCATACGGGCAAGACCTACGCCAAACTGAGCGAACAGTTGCTCACCCACTGTACGTACACGACGATTGCTCAGGTGATCGATATCATCGATCTCCGCTTTACCGTTGGTAAGACGAACAAGATATTTAATGATAGAAATGATATCATTCTTGGTAAGCACTTTCGTGTCAAGATTGATATCAAGATTTAATTTACGATTGATCTTATAACGGCCTACTTCACCGAGATCATAACGCTTATCGGAGAAGAACAGCTTGTCAATGATACCACGTGCTGTTTCATCATCCGGAGCATCAGATCCACGAAGCTGACGATAAATGTGTTGTACCGCTTCAAGCTCTGAGTTGGAGGTATCTTTATTAAGTGTATTGTAGATAATGGAGTAATCACCGCTTACTTCTTCTTTTTGTAAGAAGATGGTTTGAATACCCATTTCAAGGATCATCGCAGCATTCTCTTCGTCAAGATAGTTGTCACGATCCAGCACTACTTCATTACGCTCGATGGTTACAACCTCACCGGTATCTTCATCTACGAAGTCTTCTGTCCAGCTACGAAGAACGCGTGCTGCCAGACGGCGACCGAGGTTTGCTTCCAGGTTCTTACGGTCTGCTTTGATTTCATCAGCCATACCGAAGAGCTCCAAAATGTCCTTATCAGTTTCATAACCGATAGAACGAAGCAGGGTCGTTACAGGGAATTTTTTCTTACGGTCAATGTAAGCATACATTACATTGTTGATATCGGTAGCAAATTCCATCCATGCGCCTTTGAAAGGAATCACACGTGCAGAATAGATCTTAGTACCGTTGGGGTGAACGCTCTGACCGAAGAATACGCCCGGAGAACGATGCAGTTGGGAAACAACTACACGCTCAGCACCATTGATCACAAAGGTACCACGCGGCGTCATGTATGGAATGTTGCCCAGGAACACATCCTGAACAATAGTTTCAAAATCTACGTGTTCCTCATCATTACAGCTCAGACGAAGCTTAGCTTTCAGAGGAACAGAGTAAGTAAGACCACGCTCCATACACTCGTCAATGGTGTAGCGCGGCGGATCAATAAAATAATCAAGGAATTCCAGAACGAAGATGTTCCTTGTATCCGTGATCGGGAAATTTTCCTTGAACACACGGAAAAGGCCTTCGATGTTACGCCTGTCGGGCGTGGTTTCTAACTGGAAGAAATCCTTAAACGATTGAAGCTGAATAGCCAGCAGATCAGGAGTTTCGGCTACGTCATGTATTTTGCCGAAATTGATCCTACCAGTAGCGGTTCGTTTCTTTGTTATAGCCATAATATATTAAAAACTCCTTTTTTACAAAAACAAAAAAGCCCGAGCAAAAAGGAAAAGCCTTTTTGATCAGGTACGCTTGTATTAACAATAAGTACTAAAAATTATTTGATGCACAGCTAGCTCCCGGCAAAGGGACTGCAAATATACGACAAGCGTTTCGTTTTATCAAAATTTATTCCAAAAAGCTGAAACGTTAACTTTTTTATTTCGGTGGGAATAAATATTTTAAAAAATCTTAAGGACAAGACACTGATCTTTAGCAGATCTACTCGTCATTTACTCGCTTTACTCAGCTTATTAGTAGTCGTTATTATTGCTGCTATTGTTATTATAGCTACTATTATTATTATAATTGCCGTTGTTATTGTAATTGCCGTTGCTGTTATAGTTGCCGTTATTATTACTATTGTAATTGCTGCTTCTGTTGCCGTAGCTTCGGTCGGAGTTGTATCCGCCGCCGCTTCGGTCAGAGTTGTATCCACCGCCACCGCTTCGGCTTCCGCCACCACCATATCCCGGTCTGCTGCCATAGCCGCCTGAACGTTTTTGGAAAGGCCTGTCGCCGCCCTGGCGGCCACTGTTATTATTGCCGGTCTTATTGCTGCGTGCTTCCTTTACGGTGATGATGGTGCCCATAAGATAGGTCGCATCAAGATTGATGATCGCCTCTTGCGCTGCAAACTTATTTTCCATTTCCACAAAGCCAAAACCTTTTGGCAGTCCCGTCTGTGGATCTATGATGATCTTTACTGAATTTATGTTTCCAAACTCAGAGAACACTTTTTCCAGTTGCTGTTCTGTAGTTTCAGGGCTCAGATTGCTTACAAAAAGATTCATAAAAATTACTACTAAAAGTGAAGACTGCTTCCGCTCAAATACAAGAATGAAAAAGACGAAGCAGATCTAAAAAATACGTGGTCAAGGTAGGTAGTTAAAACGATTCTGCAAAATCTTGTTTGCAAAAAAACTTCGCTGAATCGAAACCACAGTCTATATTGGG
>DATJDP010000225.1:0-16954 GCA_035497355.1 Flavipsychrobacter sp. | reverse complement strand
GAACGACCGCTTCCGTATGCTGACGATAGGCAAGAGCAAAGACTCGCGAACCGGTGCTCATGAGATATCAGTATTTAAGATCCAGAACCGTTGGGGCCAGACAGTGTATGAATCAGCAGATGAGACGAGAGGCTGGGATGGAACCTTCAATGGTCAGCCACAGGATATGGGAGTTTACTACTTCTATGTAAAGTACAAATGCTCAGATGGCAACTACTACGAAGAGAAAGGGGAAGTGACACTGGTCAGATAAAAGAGAATATACTAAATGAACAAAAGCGAAACCGCCTCAAAATGAATTGAGGCGGTTTTGTTCTTTGGGTAGCATTGGACCATCGTCCTGCGCGGTTCTCTGAAGAAGAGACTCGAGCTTGATAGGGTGATAATGATCCAGATCCACAAGTCCTCTTCATGCTTCCGGGAAGACTCGTACAGAACAAAGAATAATACATGATGATTATAATTTAAAGGGAAGGACATATAGGCTGCAAGACTGGATCAAAAATGAAATTAACTGGTCTACAAAATATCTCTTTAATGTTTTAGGAAAGAGAGATTGTTTTTCCCGTCTTGCAAACGTCTCCTTGTAAGCATTGAGCGGTAGCTAAGGGACGTTTGCATAACCGGGGTTCAGCCTATTTTTGAAACAAAAAAACAAGGAATTTATCAAATCATGAGTCTTTTGGAATTAGAAGGCAATAGCTCGATTATCTAAATAAAAGATGCGTGCAAATGTCCCTGCCGCCCGCAAAGCAGAACGAACGAGACGTTTGCAGGACGAAAGTCTAAAAAAGCAAACGAGTTATCGTTTGTGACAGACGAGTTATCGTTCGTAACACACGAGTTATCGTTCGTGACAGGTGAGTTATCGTTTATAACAAACGAGTTATCGTTCGTAACAGACGAGTTATCGTTCGTAACAGACGAGTTATCATTCGTAACACACGAGTTATCGTTCGTAGCAGACGAGTTATCGTTCGTAACAAACGAGTTATCGTTCGTAGCAAACGAGTTATCGTTCGTGGCAAACGAGTTATCGTTCGTGGCAAATGAGTTATCGTTCGTAGCAAACGAGTTATCGTTCGTAATAAACGAGTTATCGTTCGTAACAGAGGAGTTATCGTTTGTAATAGACGAGTTATCGTTTATGACAGACGAGTTGTCGTTCGTAGCAGACGAGTTATCCTTCGTAACAAACGAGTTATCGTTCATGACAAATGAGTTATCGTTCGTAACAAACGAACATTCGTATGAATTTCCTAACCTTACGTCGCTATTAGAGCGGTCATATCTTATCCCGCCTTCATGTTTGGCCCTGGCCTTTGCATTATTAATTGGTGCAGTAGCAAAAATTGTTTGCCTTGCATATTAACAGAAAGACCTATGGCTTAGCGGAAGGCGACTAATTGTATAAGCACGTAAACACAGTTTATATCCAATTTGGCGAAAGGTAACCCACTTCCCTCTGTTTCTTTATGTGTGTGATTAAATTTTGTAATGGAACACTGTTACTAATAGATGGATTTTCTAATTCACACAGATTGTGTTTCGTCTTTCGTCCATCCCGCCATCCAGACGCCTGGTTCCAGAGCAGGGCCTTGGCCGTAACTACCTATTCAGCGTTTAGGTTTCTTGCACCGCATTATAATGCAGAGGCTCAGCTGGTAATTAAAATAGCAAAAATATCTATTCGATCACCACACCTGTACTTGTAAGCATGATCTCCTCATCACGGATTATGTGCTGGTCTGTTTCATCAGGCAGTTCCCGCTCTCTGATCCGGCGATATACAGTATTGTCCTTAATGAGTGTAACGAAATAGTTGTCTGCCATGCACCGGGCACTCATCAAGGCAAAATCAAAGTAACCCCTATCACAATAGTGCTTTTCGGGTAGAGCCTGTTTGGATGCCCCTTTACATCGGCCATGCGACCTGCGGTAACATTTATCAGGTCCGGCAAGCAAAGGCTATCATCCCAGGCCGTGTGAATTTTAAGCCCTCCTTTAGCTGTCCGAAACTTTGCCCGGTTAAAAAGCCCCAAACACATGCTGATCGTAGTAGAGTCAACGATCTTTATGGTTTTGTGTTTTACCTCCTCAATAATGGCACTTTGGCCCTTACTCCTAAGGATGCCTTCATAATGTCGTAATAGCTTGTAATACAAGCTTTCAAAGACTTTATAGCTGCGTTTCTTATTGCCATCGCTCATTGTAGAACGGGCCGGGCTCTGACTTAAACCCAAACCAGCAATAAAGGTCTTATTAACGGCTATACCAGCACTAATGTCCTCCAGTGTATAGCACTTATTCAGCTGTCCGAAAGTTTGGGCGACAAACTGATCGTAGGTCCGGTAACGGAAAACTCCCTTATCTGTTTGATGCTGACTGATGCAACCTTGAAAAATGTGCCGTGGAACCAAATCAATTATTTGGCGTATCAGCGGACGGTTATTATTTTTATTCCTCTTGAAAAGCCCCAATGGTAATTTTTGATGGTGGTACATCTAAGATAATCGGGACTTTCTCTTCCCCTAAAGATTAGTTCGGATAGTTGTGCTTAAAACTGAACTATCAGAGAAAAAGGGAGACTCATGTAAATGGTAAATATTTTAAAGGACTTGTTATGCCTCATTCTTCAAGAGAGGTTGGTAAACATGAACCAACGTTAGTATAAAATTTAAATAATCATGATGCTCGTTTTAATGGCACTAATTTGCTTGAACGTATTGGTTCTATTTATTGTTACTTATTTTCTTATTTTTTATAAAAGGAAAATCGAAAGCCTTTTAAAAGGTGAAGACTTTAGTTTTGTTCAGCTATTTTGGGGGGCAAACATATATGTACTCTACTGGCCTTATAAGTTTGATAATAATTATCCTGATAAACAAATACTTCAATTGTCTAGGAAGTATGATAGATTAGTTCCTTTTTACTATTTTGTGGTGACCTTCATTATGGTTTTAGTGGGGCTACTAATGATAAGTAGGTACGTTCCGACACGATAAGAAACATGCCCCACCTGGCGCAAGCATGCCGTTGAGCCGTTACGGAGTGGGGTGCTTGGGGCCCTATCTTCAGTATATTTGAGGTATGAGTCGTAATATAAGTTCTATAATCAACGAGAGTTGTTTTTTGTGTCTTATGCAACAGTTGGCTGGATAGACTTATTTGTGAGAACTGGATATCAGGAAATTCTTTTAAAAAGCTTGCCACATTGCATTGAAAAAAAAGTCTGGAGGTCTATGCCTGGTGTATTATGACCAGTCATGTCCATTTTATTACAGGCACGACTGATAAGCCTATGGAGACATTATGCGCGACCATAAGCGTCACACATCTGAAATGTTGAGAGCTGAAATTCAAAAGCATCCTCAGGAAAGTAGGCGTGAATGGATGATACCCGTCTTTTCATGGAGTCAGGAAAACAAAATCCAAATAACAGAAGTTTCCGGCTCTGACAGCAACATAATCATCCGGTTGGGTTGTCTTCAGCGGAAATGTCATATCAAAGACTGGAGTATATTCACCGGAACCCTGTAGTTGCAGGATTTGTATCAGCAGCTCAGGATTGGCTGTATCGCAGTGCCAGGGGATTATTATACCGAAAACAGAGGATTGTTGAAAGGGATAAAGATACTGGAACCGGATACAAACGTAAGATAACGGGCACAAGCACGCTCCACACAATAGCAAGGCTGCACGCTTGCGCCATTGAGAATCCTAGTTAATTACAATTGTATCCGAAAACCTACTCCCTTGCTCGGGTCCACCAATGGAAATTAATGCTTCATATTTGCCCGGACTTGAATAAACATGTTTAATAGGCTCCCTGTTTAGAATAATTGTTTTGTTTCCATCCCCAAACCACAGGGTGGCCGCTTCTGTATCTCCGTCATAACCGGAACAATCATTAAAAATAATAGTATCTCCGACCATAGCTGTGTCTTTATCTGTTGAAATGCAAGCAATCATATTATTGCTTCTGCATGCCGCAAAAAAACCAATTAGAACGATCATTGAAAAAGTCAACTTTATCATGAAGAAGTTTTAAGTTCCGGGCGAGTCTTTAGAACTCGCGCATACATGGAAGAGACTTGGACGCTGTTAGCGAGGAGTTCAGGAAAGTAGGGATTCCACGGACAGTAACGCACAACGGCTTTGATTCATGACGAGCGCGAGTCCTGCGGAGACTCGCACCGGACATAAGAAGCTCGCCCCAATCACCTATTCAATTACCACACCTGTCGCGTCAACCCTTAGCTCTACTTTTGGCTCTGCGATCTTTGCAATATCCTCTTCTGATTTTCCGGCATCTTCGGCATAATGCTTCTGGTCTTTCACAGAGACGGTCTTTCGAACTGCAGTTCCGCTCACATAGGCCTTATGTCCTGCCAGGTCTTTCGGGATTAAAAAAGCATGATCTTTAAACTTCACAAAAATATCCTCACCCGCAGCATTTTTCATCTTCATCCAGCAGCCTTCGGCCTGACATACCTGAGAGATCTCACCGCTGATCACTACGTTTTCCACCTTATCCTTGTTGCCCATTGTCTTCACAAGTTCTGAGGCGTCAATGGAGGTAGCGGTTTTAAATTTCTTACCATAAGCAGTACTGTTTTGTGCTGTTACAGTGGTCGAAAGAGCGAGCACGAAAGTGCAGGCAGAAATGACTTTGATTAGTTTATTCATAAAACAGTGTTTGGGTATAAAAAAGAACGCGTTTGAATCAAAAATACGAGGCTTTGACGAGATATTGGCCTATATAGTCGCTCACACCTTCTTCGAGCGTATGGAAGGCCTCATTGTAGCCAGCTTTCCGAATCTTATTCATGTCTGCCTCTGTGAAATACTGGTACTTATCGCGGATATCCGCAGGTGTATCTACGAATTCTATATTGGAAGGGAGTTGCAGGGAGGCAAAAATAGCATTGACGAGGTCTTTAAAGCTGCGTGCTGTGCCAGAGCCAACATTATACAAGCCGCTTTCCGGCTGTTGCATCATTAGCCATACACACATCTTTACGACATCCTTTACATAAACGAAATCACGCATCTGTTCACCGTCCTTAAAGTCCGGGCGGTGAGAGCGAAAAAGCTTTACGCTGCCTGTGTCCTTTATCTGGTTATATGCATGGAAAATAACGGATGCCATTCGGCCCTTATGGTATTCATTGGGGCCATAGACATTGAAGAACTTGACGCCTGCCCAGAAAGGAGGTGTGCTTTTTTGTTCCAGTGCCCAGATGTCGAATTCATTCTTCGAGCGGCCATAAGGATTGAGTGGCTGCAGTTTTCTTACTATTTCATGTGCGTCTTTATAGCCAAGCTCACCATTGCCGTAGGTGGCAGCAGACGAGGCATAGACAAGAGGGATGTTCGCGCCGACACAAAACTCCCATATATCTTTTGAGTAGTCCAGATTCCACTTTTTATGGACTGAATAGTCCATCTCAGTAGTATCGGTTCTTGCGCCCAGATGAAATACATACTTAATCGCATCCTCGTGAGACTTAACCCAATCGAAAAACTGCTCGCGGTGGACTTTGTGAAGATATTTCTTGCCGGTAAGGTTTTTGACTTTCTTGTCGTTCGAAAAATCATCAATCAATATGAGGTTTTCAAAACCGAGCTGGTTGAGGTAACCAACAAGAAAGCTGCCGATAAAACCGGCAGCGCCTGTTATGGCAATAACATCTTTTACTTCCATTTATGGATTAAGAGGGGAAATTAATGTTGTTGCTCAGGAGCCGACGTGTTGTCGCTCTTGTCGCTGTTGATGAACTGAGTAGTGTCACTTGCAGGTATACTTGTTCCTGTTCCTGTTTCACCTTCCAGCGTCTGACTTGGAGTTGCCTCTTTTGTCATCGGCGCAGGTTTTGCGTGATCTTCCTCGCCATTACCCATCACATTAACAAAATTCACCGCGGCAATAAATAAACCAACAAGAATAATAGAATACCAAAAGGCCGAAGTAGAGGAAATTTTAGATTTGTTCTCTGCCGGATGATGTGTTTCGTGCGTCATGAAAAAGATTTGTTTATTTAGACTCGGCAAAAGTAATTTTTTCACTTCCAAGTAGCAAGTGCCGCAATCGTAGTTTTTCTCTCAGTTATTTTACCGGTACAGGAGGCTCCATCACTGTTCCGCATTTTTTACACGTTCTGTTGCTTTCGTCAGAATAGAATCGTTCCATCACAGGCGGCAACTGACTAACGATGTCCGTAACCGGGAAGTATTCTTCGTAAAGCTTTTCATCACAGTTTTCGCAGAACCAAAGGAAACCATCTGTTTCATTACCCACCCGCACCTTTTCTATAACAAGCCCTACTGTGTTTGGCCCCCGTTGAGGAGAGTGGGGTGTTTTAGCTGGTAGTAAAAATATTTCTCCTTCTTTGACGGGAATGTCCACGATCTTACCATCTTCCTGAATACGTACCGTTATATCGCCCTCCACCTGGTAAAAAAGCTCCTCGCTCTCATTATAATGAAAGTCCTTTCTTGAGTTCGGTCCGCCAACTACCATTACAATAAAGTCTTTAGTGTTCTTGTAAATCGTTTGGTTACCAACGGGAGGCTTTAGTAAATGTCGGTTTTCTTCTATCCACTTATGCAGATTGAACGGACGAGTAACAGCCATAAGAAGTAATTTTTTATTGAAGTTAATTAAAGTGGTTGAAGAACTTTCATCTTCACCGTTTCGATGCGCGTTTCATTGACGAGCAACACATCAAATTCAAGCAAGTCTATTATGATGCGTTCCTTGATCTTGGGGATATCGCCATGCTTTGATATAATATAGCCGGAAAGTGTTTCCGATTCATCAGTGGGAATATCAAAGCCATATTTCTCGTTCAGGTAGTCCAGCTCCAGCCGTCCTGAAAAAATGTACTCATTTTCAGCGATCTGCTTTTCTACGTATTCTTCCACATCATATTCGTCGCGTATATCACCAAATATCTCCTCCAGCACATCTTCCATCGTTACAATGCCTGCTGTACCACCAAATTCATCAATTACCCAGGCTATGCTTTTGCGTTCTTTGGTAAAACGGTTCATAAGATCCACGGCACTCATCGCCTCGGGCACAGCGGTAATAGTATGGAGCACCTCGCGTATAGCTTGTGGTTTACGGTTCAGGTCCAGATGGTGCAGATAGCCAACAATGGTATCAATGTTCTTTTCGTATACGATAATTTTGGAGAGCTTTGTTTCAATAAACTTCTTTCGCACCTCTGAAATGGGTGTGTGCGCCTCAACGCCAACGATCTCATTTCGCGGTATCATACATTTCCGCACCTTAACGTTAACGAGGTAAAGGGCATTTTCGAAGAGTTCGGTATTTACCTCATTGCTTTCTGTCTCATGTCCATGTAAGCTTTGTTTCACGAAATGCTCAAGATCCACCCGTGTAAAGACAGTTTGATTTTCTTTTATGCGAACATTGAAAAGATACTTGAGAATGAACTCAGCAATAGAAACAAAAACTTTAGCTATTGGGAATAAAAGGTTGTAAAACAACCACATAGGCAAGATGAAGAAGCTAAGGACCTGCTCCGCTTTTGTTCTGAAAATTGCCTTTGGCAGAAACTCAGCAAAGAGTATGATAACAATGGTGGCGATTAGAGTATCGACAACCAGGTGAACATACCCTGAATTCAAAGGTGGTGGTAAATGGGACAGGATCGGGTCGGTAAGCCTGGTCATCAGCAAGCCATAGATGACAAGCACGATATTGACGCCTACCAGACTGGTGCCGATAAACTCGGCCGGATTGTCCATAAAGCGGCCCAGTATGCGGCCGGAAAAAGTACCTTGCTTTTTCTTCAGCTCTATATTGATCTTATTGGCAGAAATGAAAGCAATCTCAGTACCGGCAAAAAATCCTATCAGCAGGATACATCCGAGAATATACCACAACAGGTGTGACTCCATAGATAATCAAAGATAATAAAAGCTATACCAAAGTTGTAAGAGGTATTATCAGGCGTTCAAAAAATCATTCACATCTTTGATCAATTCTCTCGTGGCATGTTCGAGGTCGTCATTAATGATGATCTTATCAAACTGGTCGGCAAAGCTCAGTTCGTGTACAGCCTTATCGATTCGCTCTTCAAGGCTTTCTGCGCTTTCTGTGCCACGGCGGTGGAGGCGTTCCCACAAAATTTCCAGAGACGGAGCCTTGATAAATAAGCTTAAAGAAGATTCAGGGAAGGCATCATGTATGGCAAGCGCGCCCTGTACATCAATATCTACCAGTGGATGCTGTCCTTTTTGCCAGATTCGCTCCAGTTCCGACCGTAAAGTGCCGTAATATTTCCCCGTATAAACCATTTCCCATTCTACAAAGGCGTTCTCGTCTATCAGCTTTTTAAACTCTTCTTCGGAATAAAAGTAATAGTCTCTTCCATGCTCTTCGCCATTCCTGGGTTTGCGTGTGCAGGCGGAAATAGAGAAGGCGAGTTGCGGACAGGCTTGCAGCAGGCGTTTTACCAACGTAGTTTTTCCGGAGCCAGAAGGAGCGGTAATGATAATAATTTTACCAGGATTCAAATGGAAATGCGGATTAGGCTGCGAATATAATAAGTTCGGGTGGAGTTGTTAGGGTAAAAGGGAAAAGTTGGGGGTTTTGAGCTTTACGCCGGTTGATATTGCAGTATCTTCCGGCGTCAAATCGCATTTTGTTTTACTGCTTTCGGCGTTTTACTATTGTATAAGCGAACAGGGCTGATCTCAAAAAGCTCAATTGGGCGATTTGAACTTAGCTTTGCCATCTAATTACAATAGAACAGAATGCCACGAACAGTAGGTACTGCTGACCTCCCCAAAGCCAAATTAAATAAAGAGAACTTTCGCCAGGGGCTTTCCATTTTTAAATACCTGAGGCCTTATAAATATCAGTTTCTCGCCGGGTTATTGTTTGTAGGGCTTTCTGCAGGTAGCACTATGGCGTTCCCTTACTTATTAGGAGAACTCATACAAAGTGCGCAGCAAATAAGTCAGGGTAAAACACCAAAATTCTCTCCGGGATCTATCGCCATATTAATGATGGTACTGCTTACGCTGCAGATGTCATTTTCATTTATGCGTATCTATTTATTTACGTCGGTAGGAGAAAATGCCGTTGCCGATCTTCGGAAAGACATTTACAGAAGGCTGATAGTCATGCCCATGGACTTCTTTGCCCAGCGCAGGGTGGGGGAATTGAGCAGCAGGATCACGACTGACACAGCTCAAATACAGGACGCCGTAACGGTGATGCTGGCGGAAATATTGAGAGGTATCCTGACTCTTATTATCGGTATCTCTCTTATTCTGTTTATCTCTGTTCGGCTTACGCTCGTAATGCTTTCGGTCATTCCTTTTATCATCGTAATCGCGCTGATTTTCAGTAAAACCATTCGAAGGTATGCTCGTGAAGCCCAGGACCAGTTAGCCAACTCAGGAACGGTAGTACAGGAAACGCTGCAGAGTATTAGCAATGTAAAGGCGTTCAACAATGAATGGTACGAGGTGAATCGTTACAGCAAGACGGTCAATAACGTGGTAAAACTGGCGATTAAGAACGGACGGTTTCGCGGGATGTTCGTTTCGTTCCTGTTGTTCAGCGTTTTTGGCGCTATCGTTTTGGTTGCCTGGTATGCCATGAAGATCAATATGGACTTCGGCGACCTGACAAGGTTTGTCGTCTTTACTGCATTTGTTGGCGGTACGCTGGCCGGCTTCGCGGATATTTACAGTCAGTTGCAGAAAGCATTAGGAGCTACTCAGAGAGTTAGAGAGCTTCTATTGGAACCAACTGAGCATCTCGAGATTGAAAAAAAGGACCTAAATAAAGAGTTTACACTAAAAGGTGAGGTAAGATTTGAGAATGTCCGCTTCGCATACCCGGGCAGACCCGAACTTCAGGTGTTGAAAGATATTAATATTAAAGTACAGGCCGGACAGCAGATAGCGATCGTTGGCCCGAGCGGGGCAGGAAAAAGTACCATAGTTTCGTTGCTGCTACGATTTTATGAGCCACAGTCAGGGCAAATACTTTTTGACGGATTGCCCGCAACTGAGATTCCGCTCAACCAGCTTCGAGGTCAGATGGCACTGGTGCCCCAGGATGTCTTATTGTTCGGCGGTACTATCTATGAAAACATAGGCTACGGAAAGCCGGATGCAACACGGGAGGAGGTTGAAGCCGCTGCACGCAAGGCAAATGCAGCCGAATTTATTCAAAGGTTCCCCGAAGGGTATGATACCGTAGTGGGGGAGCGGGGGGTAAAACTCTCAGGCGGGCAGAGGCAAAGAATCGCAATTGCTCGTGCCATTCTCAAAGATCCTACGATTTTAATACTTGATGAGGCTACCAGTTCGCTTGATTCTGAATCGGAGTCTCTGGTTCAGGATGCACTTTATAACTTAATGAAAAACAGGACCTCATTCGTTATCGCACATCGTCTTTCCACTATTCGTAATGCTGATCAGATATTGGTTTTAGAGCATGGGGAAATAAAAGAACGCGGTACTCACTCAGAACTGTTGCAGGTAGAAAATGGTCTATATAAAAGCCTTAACAAACTTCAATTCGCCAACTAACTCGTCATCAGATTTGCAGCTTGCAGGCGAAATCCCCACTATGTGGAAAGGTTATGGCCTCATTTTAGTGCTCTATTTGGATCGGACCACAACTAACACGTAATTTTACATTCCAGTTTTAAAACAAAAAACAATATAAAAATGGCATCAGTATTCACAGATTCTAATTTTGACACAGAAGTGTTACAAGCCGATAAATTGTCTGTAATTGATTTTTGGGCTCCATGGTGTGGCCCTTGTCTCGCGCTCGGTCCTACCATCGAAACGCTTGCAAAAGATTATGAAGGCAAGGTGAACGTAGGGAAAGTGAACGTTGATGAAAATCCGCAGCTTTCTATTAACTATGGCATTACCTCTATTCCTGCAGTATTATTCATCAAAAACGGTCAGGTAGTGGATAAGCAGGTAGGTGCTGCGCCAAAGAACGTTTTTGACAAGAAGATTCAGCAACATATTTAATCAATAAGGTGTTTTGTAAAAAAGTCCCGCACTGGCGGGACTTTTTTGTTTGCATCAGAAGCGATTTGTGCGAATATTTATATATTGCGGACGATCCCTTACACGAAACCGTACTATTATTAATGAGACAACTAGCAGCAATCAACGACCCGGTATTTGTAAAAAAGGAACTTTCGCCGCTGGATAAGTTTTTTTTAAAGTATATCCGCGATGAACGGGATCTTCCTTTCGTTTATCTGACACTGAAGATTACGCTGACGCTTATACCGCTCGGCATTTTGCTTTATATGCCGTTCATCTCCGGCGGCGTTTGGTGGCTTGTTGCTATTGCTTATGCCTATTTCAACAATATTGTTTTTAAAGGTCCGTTTGGCCTGATGCTTCATTGCACCAGTCACAGGTCACTTTTTAAGAAAGATTACGACTTCCTCAATCAATATCTTCCCTGGGTTGTAGCGCCATTCTTCGGCCATTCTCCGGAAACATATTACACTCACCATGTGGGTATGCACCATGCAGAGAACAATCTGGAGGATGATGAAAGCACTACGATGCCTTTTCAGAGAGATTCATTCAAGGACTTTGGTGTTTACTTCGTCACTTTCCTGTTTACGGGTATTTACCATCTTGCTGCTTACTTTTTTAAGAAAAAGAGAAAACGCCTTCTGTATCGTTCTGTTCGGGGAGAGCTATTATTCATCCTGTTCTGTATTTGTATGAGCATGGTCAACTTCATGGCTACGCTCTGGGTGTTCATCATTCCATTCTTTCTTTACCGGCTGGTTGCTATGATGGGCAACTGGGCACAGCATTCATTTATTGACCCTTCTGATCCCGGAAACGATTACAAAAACAGTATTACCTGCATCAATACAAAATATAACGTTAAGTGCTGGAATGACGGCTACCATATCAGCCATCATGAAAAGCAGACCATGCACTGGACAGAACATCCTGTCTATTTCCAAAAGACACTTCAAAAATATGTGGACAATAACGCCATCGTTTTTGAAGGCATTCACTTCCTGCATGTGTATTTCTGGCTGATGAGAAAACGTTACGACCTGCTGGCAAAACACTTTGTGGATATCAGCGGACGTTTTAAAAGCGATGATGAGGTGGTCGAATTCTTAAAGACCCGCACGCGCAAAATTCCTTTTAATACGCTGCAACCGGCAACCGTTACCGCTTAATTACTACCTGCATTTCCTCTTTGGCACAGTGTTTTCGAACGTAGGTGCATGAGTGATCCTGCCCATATCCCGCCGGCCTGGGACTATAATCCTTCTTCCTGGCGAGAGCGAATCCCTTTGGTGATCATTGCTTCCATAGGTTTCTTTATAGCCATTTATCTCGCGCTTTACCAGCTAAAGGTGGTAGATAGCGTGTGGGACCCGTTTTTCGGGGACGGTACTGAACGGGTGCTGACTTCAAAGGTGTCGCAAGCCTTTCCTATCCCGGACGCACTGCTTGGTGCTTTTGGATACCTGGTGGATGTTGTATCGGGCATTGTGGGAGGTGTGAACCGATGGAAGACAATGCCCTGGATTGTTATCATCTTCGGGGTTGCCGTTGGTCCGCTCGGTCTTGTAAGCATTTTGCTTGTCATCTCGCAACCGGTGTTCGTCGGGGCCTGGTGCACGCTATGCCTCACGTCTGCCGTTATTTCTGTTATGATGATCAGTCCTGCCATGGACGAGTTTCTGGCAAGTCTTCAATATCTTCAAAGAGTACGTCGCCGTGGTTTATCTACCTGGCAGGCGTTCTGGGGTGTATCTTCTATAGTTCATAAAATGGAGCAGCATGGGGGCAATAATCATTAATATTCTTCTCGGTTTATGGGTAATGGCTTCACCGGCTGTTTTGGCACTTACCGGCTCTGCGGCAGATAGTAACTATATCGCCGGACCGCTAATCGTAACCTTTGCTGTCATCGCCCTATGGGATATCAATCGCTCTGTTCGTTATACTAATGTACCGATAGGCTTGTGGGTTGTTATTTCTGCATTTGTTTTACCGTTCCAGAGCGCCGCCCTCTGGAGCAACATAATAGTAGGAATACTGGTTACCGTATTGTCTTTCGTTCCTGCAGCGTCCAAAAAGCAATTTGGAGGCGGATGGAAGTCTTTATTTGAAAAAGAGCCGGAACATATGAAGGCGGAGAGGCTTTAACGACGGGGCGCAACGCACCAGTGAGTCTCTTCCGATCGTTAGCGTTATCATTAGGGCAGACACATAGGTCAGCCCCTACGTGTTTGGTAACTCTCTTTTCAAAGCCGGGATGACATGGGCGGGATGATGAAAACATGTAATAACAATATGACCGTCATGGCAGCGGAGAAAAGAGGTGTCAAGGCTGAAATGAGTTAGCTGCCATCTACTATTTCTTTATAGAAGAAAGTGTACACCAGTGAGTGCCTTCCGTTTGTTTAGGGCAGACACATAGGTCTGCCCCTACGGGTTTGATCGTCCCGGCAACGACGCTATTTTTCCTTTTTCTCCAGAAACTTATTGAGCGTAAGTGCTGCACTGATCAGTCCCAGGTGGGTAAATGCCTGCGGATAGTTACCTAACTGCTCTCCACGCGGACCTATTTCTTCAGCAAACAACCCCAGGTGATTCGTATAACCAAGCATTTTTTCGAAGTATTCCCGCGCAGTCTCCAGCTCGCCTCCCCGTGCCAGGCATTCAACATACCAGAACGAACACATGGTAAAAGTTCCTTCTTTTCCTTCCAGTCCGTCTATATTATTCAGACTGTTATTGTAGCGGTAGATCAATACGTCTGTTCTTAACTTTTTATCTATCGCCTGCATCGTCTTTTTCCATTTGTCCTCATACGGCGAGATGAATCTTCTCAGCGGCATCATCAGTGCGCTGGCATCAATGGCAGAAGACCCCTTGTATTGCACAAAAGCCTGAAGGTCCTCATTCCAAAAATCATTATAGATACTGAAGAAAATATCGTCGCGAACTTTTCCCCATTGTTCCTCAGGGTAGGGGTAAGAGCGATCCTCGGCAATTTTTATAGCCCTGTCCATCGCTACCCAGCACATGAGGCGCGAGTATAGAAACTCCTTTTTGTCATTTCTTATTTCCCAGATGCCATGGTCCGGCTCTTGCCAGTGTTGCACTACTTGTTCCACCTGTCCCACAATTTCCTTCCAGAATTCATAGGTGATATGCCCGCCATGCTGGTTAAAAAGATAGATCGTGTCCAGTAGCTCGCCGTATACGTCCAGTTGAAACTGTTCATGGGCCTCATTGCCTATCCTGACTGGTTTTGAACCTTTATATCCTTCCCAATAGTCAAGGCAATACTCTTTCAGGTCTGCCCGTCCGTCTACCGCGTACATCAGTTGCAGATTCCCTTTTGCAGATTGTCGTTGTATCCATGCAAGGAATGCAGCTGCTTCTTCCATAAAGCCGAGCTTAAGGAAGATATACATGGTAAAGCTGGCATCTCTGATCCATGTGTAGCGGTAGTCCCAGTTTCTCTCACCCCCTATGGTTTCTGGCAGACTGAAGGTTGCTGCAGCCACCACCGAGCCATATTTATAAGAAGTGAGCAACTTGAGGGTAATTGCCGACCGGTTTACCGTTTCCATCCACCGTCCGCTATATCGCGATTGATCCACCCAGTTTTGCCAGAAGCGTATTGTTTCCTGGTGTGTCCGGCTGATAAACTCCTCTACTGATACGCGTCTGTGTTTCTTGTTTTCAGCAGATTCCAGCAGAAAATAGACCGTTTCCTTTTCCTTAAGAGAAAATGAAGCGTAGGCATCGTGCTCATCTATTTCTATTTCGGTCTTGCTTATTAGTCTCAGTTTTGAAAAAGGCGCCTCCTTTGCCTCAAATATTACACAGTTTTTATCCTCTTGAGTGATTGTATGAGCAGACTGTCCGTAGTCAAATCGGGGACAGCATTTCATTTCATACTTGATATTTCCTCTTATTGTTTTCACTTTCCTGATCAGTGCAAAGTTGTGTTCCTCTTTATTGACGGGCATATAGTCCACTATTTCTGCGATGCCTTCGTTGGAAAGGAACCGGCTTACCAGAATAGCGGTGTCAGGAAGGTATAACTGCTTGTGTTCCATATCATCCAGCAATGGGTGAATGGCAAACTTCCCTCCTTTTTCCGCGTCCAGAATGGCGGCAAAAACAGTTGGAGAGTCGAAACGTGTGTAGGACATAAAGTCGATGGACCCCGTTTTGGACACAAGCGCTACCGTATGCAGATCACCGATAATACCATAGTTCTCAATTGGTTCGTATTTACTGTTCTGATCCATAAACTGGTCGGGATGTTGTTTAGAAAGGACGTTTAATGTAACAACATACAAAAAATTAGTGCCCAATATTTTCTACACCGTTCACAACTGCCTGATTGCATCGGCCGGAACATCGAAGAGCCCCTCCATAAATCATTGCAGACTGGTAAAGCACCCTTTCAACCTCCCTTGTTGATTCGTCGGTTGATCAGCTGACTTGTTGATTAGTGGATATTGCTAAACCGCCCTGCCATCTGCCAACTGCCTTCTCTCGCTCTGTCTTCGGCTTCTCTGCAGTCTGCCCTCTGCAGTCTGCCTTCTGCTTCTCTGCCTCAGGTATCATTTTTTTGTAACACAGTTCTGTGTTTCCCACCCTTGACGATGTTTGCAAATTCAGGATAGACCACTATCCCGCCTCGCTGTTATTGGCTTCGGTGCTCGATCCACATTCCGACCAGGCAGAAACGATAACCCATCTCACCAACTATTTCTTTATCGCTGCCGCTTTCGTCTTCCTTGTCGTAACGACCCTCACAGTCTTTTTTTTATACAAGTACCGCTCAAAACCAGGAGACAAAGAGCCAAAACCCATTTATAACAACAAAAAACTCGAAGTATTCATTGTGGGCATTCCGCTGGCAATGGTTGCTTTCTTTTTCTATCTGACGGTAAGAGATATGAAAAAAGTGCTGCCAGATGATGACAATAAAAATCCTGATGTGGTCATCACCGGGCATCAATGGTGGTGGGAGGCTTACTATCCGGCCTCCGGAGTGCGGACGGCCAATGAGGTACATCTGCCCGTTGGACGAAAAATACTGATTCACCTGCGCTCTGCCGATGTCATTCACGACTGGTGGGTGCCACAATTGGGCAATAAAATGGATATGATTCCCGGTCGTGAAAACCATTTATGGCTGACAATAAAAGATGCGGGAGTGTATACCGGTGCCTGCAGCGAGTTTTGCGGACCGCAGCATGCCTGGATGCGTATTCATGTGTATGCAGACGATGAAAAGGATTTTAGCAACTGGCTTGCCGCGCACAAAATGAGTGCGCAAACCCCTCAGCAGCCATTGGCACGGCAAGGTGCGCTCCTTTTCCAGCAAAAAACCTGTGGCGGTTGCCATCGTGTGGCAGGCACCGCTGCAGTAGGCACTACCGGACCAGAGCTGACGCACTTTGCCAGCCGTAAAACGATACTGACAGGAATGATGGCAAATAACGCGGAGAATGTAAATAAGTTTCTGACCAACCCTCAAAATGTAAAACCCGGAGCAAATATGCCCAACTTCTGGCTCGACAATAAAACCCGTCAGGCATTGGTGGCTTATTTAATGCAACTAAAGTAAATGGAACAATGGATAGACATACCGGAGCCCGATGAAGCACTGCCAAAGGCATCTACAGAGAGAGGCCTGCTGGAGTGGATATCGTCCGTAGATCATAAGCAGATAGGCATTATGTACCTGTTGGCCGCCCTCCTGTTTTTTGTGCTGGGCGGTCTGCTGGCTTTGTGTATGCGGACACAGCTTGCCGTTGCGAATAACCACTTTCTTTCTCCTGAGCTATACAACCAGTTTTTTACCATGCACGGTACTACCATGATCTTTTTCGTGGCCATGCCTGCATTTTTC
>DATJDP010000224.1:0-11741 GCA_035497355.1 Flavipsychrobacter sp. | reverse complement strand
GTTTCACGTCCTAAGTGATGTGCCTGACGTCGTAAGTGATGTGCTTCACGTCGTAAGTGATATGTATCACCTCGTGACTGATGTGCCTCACGACGTGAAGCATGTGCCTCACGCCGTAAGTGACATGCTTCACGTCGTGAGTGATGTGTTTCACGTCGTAAGTGATGTGCCTCACGTCGTAAGTGATGTGCCTCACGTCGTAAGTGACATGCCTCACGTCGTAAGTGACATGCTTCACGTCGTGAGTGACATGCTTCACGTCGTTGGTCATATTTCCGACATATTCTAAAAATCTCGCTGCTAAGCTTTCAAATTAGTACAAAAATTGCAGTTTTTATGAAAAGTGCAACATTGATTATCAACCACTTATGAGCAGTTGTTGTTCTTTAGTTGCCTTTAGTTCACTTTAGTTGCCTTTAGTTGCCTTTAGTTGCCTTTAGTGGTCATCTTTTGCCTTTAGTTGCCGTCTTTTGCCTTTAGTTGCCTTTTTCGATACCTGGCCTTTTGCGCCATCGTATGTTTGCACTGTCAAAAGGAATTGAGGTGCAAAACGTTTTCTTAGCCGGCAAGCAAACACAAGTTCTAAGCCCTTGAGACAAGCAAATAAATTTTATTAACCAACTATCAAAAATCAAAAGAAAAAATGACAAAGATTGCACTGAAGCTTGGCAAGAGAAACCCAGATGGACTGATCACGTTTGCGCTGGACATTCACACACACATGCTGGAAAACGCTGCGATATTTACCACGCCACCAGTAGCACTGAGCGACCTGAAAAGCAGCATTGAGGCGCTTCAGACAGCGCAGAACGAAACGCTGATGGGTGGGAAGATAGCCTTCATCATCCGCAATGAAAAGCGAAATGAAGTGTGCGCAGCATTGAGGAAGCTGGCCAACTACGTGGAGAACATGTCAGATGGAGATGCAACTACGGTTGCTCTGGCTGGGATGGCCCTAAAGCGAAGAGGCCCGGGGCGTTACACTTTCCTCGACCAGCCTGTTGCATTCAGAGGGGCTGGTATTGCCAATGGCAGGGTAGCCCTCAGATGGAAGAAGGTGGACTATACAAAGGCGTATGAAGTGCAATACTGTACAGACCCAATTGTGGACGAAAAGTGGCAACAAGCGCCATTGATAAGTGCCGCCAACACCATTGTGGAAGGACTGATACGAAAGGAGGATTATTGGTTCCGCGTTCGTGCCTGTGGCTCTGAAGGCTTAGTGAGCGAGTGGAGCAGCCCGCTGAGGGTATTGGTTCTTTAAGCTCGATTGAAGAAGAAAAATAACCGCCGTTGGTAAGAGTTGTAACCGCGGCGGTTTTTTGTGTTTTAAATATTGTCGCCGCAACGCCACGACAGGTATCTTCTTAGTATCAGATATGGTACGATGGACTTTCCCGGAAATAATTTAATTTCGGATGATGAGCATCTATGAGAAAGGGCTGAAAATTGTAAACTCAAAAGCCGGAATATTGCTCGGCGCTAGTTGTTCCCTTGTGCTAATTTTTATCTCTGTTTCCTGTTATTTAGCCAATAGGCATCGCGCGGATATCTTATATCAGCTCAGTAATTTTATAACCCTAATAATTGGCATAGCAACGCTAAGGACGCAGGTTATTAGATGGAATAAACTCAGGCGTAAGAATACTGAATCAGCGAGATAAAAAGTCTCAATTGCGTTCTGCAATGAAATAATCACAACCCGCCCTACTTGTCTTTCTCTTCAGCTTCCTTATTGCTTTTTTTCCTGAGTGCCTTTACCCCATAGACTACTGCGGCGCCTACAAGTAGAGAGATACCTCCGTCGATAGGAACGCCATCAGGATCTCGTGACTGGGAATGCGAGGTGTCGCAACCAATTTTATTCCCGTTTTTTATTTTCCTGCGGTTCATTTTCTTTGAAACTGCTATTGATAGTAATATTGCAGTGTATGCCAATCAGAAGACAGGATTTAGCAGATAAGGATCCGGTAGATATTGCAGATGTAATTCAGCAGCTACCAGAAGAAGAACAAACGCTTGCTTTTCTGCTGCTGCCGGGAGAACTGGAAAGCCAGGTCTTTCCCTATCTCGAGCCGGATACGCAGCAAAGGGTCATTACAAGTCTTGGCACAGAAGAAGTAGCAGACCTGCTGAATAATATGCCACCGGATGACCGGATGGCCATGCTTGAGGGCTTTCCTGATCTGCTTATAAAAGAAACAGTAAACCTGCTATCTGACAAGGAGCGGAAAATTGCACTCACCCTGATTGGGTATCCCGAGAAAACGGTAGGCCGCTTGATGACTCCTTACTACATCCAGGTAAAGCCTCACTGGACGGTTGATCAAACCTTGCGTCACATAAAAAAGAATGGGAAAAAAGCAGAAACACTTACCAATATCTACGTAGTTGACGATGAGTTCAGGCTGGTAGATGACGTTGCAATAGGTGCTTTTCTAATGTCTGAAGAGGAGCAAAAGGTAAATCATCTGATGGATATGAACTTTGTTGCGCTACAGGCAACAGATCGGGTGGAAGATGCTATTCAGAAATTTGAGAAATATGACAGGACAGTATTGCCTGTAGTTACGGAAGCCGGTATCCTGGTGGGTATCGTCACTATTGATGATATCCTGGATCAGATTGAAAAGCGAGCAACAGAGGATATTCAGAAGTTTGGTGGTTTGGAAGCTTTAGATCTTCCTTATGTGCAGACCTCTATATTGGAGATGGTGCGCAAAAGAGCCGGCTGGCTTGTGATACTTTTTCTGGGTGAAATGTTTACGGCTACAGCGATGGCCTACTTCGATGCAGAAATTGAACGGGCTGTAGTTTTGGCCTTGTTTGTTCCTCTGATAATTTCAAGCGGTGGTAATTCCGGGTCTCAGGCGGCGACACTTATTATTCGTGCAATGGCTTTGAAGGAGTTGCGGCTGAAAGACTGGTGGTATGTGATGAAGAAAGAAATAATTTCCGGTTTATTGCTTGGTTCTATTCTTGGTATAATAGGTTTTGTCAGGATTTTTATCTGGCAGCAGCTGGGCTTTTATAATTACGGAGTTTACTGGCTTTTTGTGGCGGCAAGTGTATCGCTTGCGCTGCTGTTTATAGTAATGTGGGGAACGCTTTCCGGTTCTATGGTTCCGTTTGTGCTAAAATGGCTTAAGCTGGATCCCGCCACTTCTTCCGCACCGTTTGTAGCTACGCTGGTTGATGTCACCGGACTGATCATTTACTTTTCTATAGCCGCAATGTTTTTATCAGGGAAACTTCTGTAAAACAGCTTAAGCCATACACAATAAGAGTTTACGATAATAACGACAAACAAAGCTATTTCGCTTTTCTTCTCATTAATTCCTTATTGATCAATGAAAGCTCCCTTCCTGTTTGTCCGGCCACGGAAGTGTTTTCCTGCGCCCGGCGCATCAGATAGGGGATTACATCTTTCACAGGGCCGTAAGGCAGGTATTTTGCCACGTTATAACCCTCGTGCGCAAGGTTAAAAGATATATTGTCACTCATGCCGAAAAGCTGTGAAAAGTACACCCGTGGATGATTGTGTGGAATACCATGTTGTTCCATAAACCTGGCAGCCAGCATGCAGCTTTGCTCATTGTGGGTGCCTATGAAAAGAGAAATATGGTCCAGCCTTTCCAGGCAGAAATGAACACCTTCGTCGTAATCTTTATCTGTAGCGGCTTTATTTGGTTGGATAGGGGATGGATAGCCCATTTCTGCGGCGCGTCTTCTTTCTTTTTCCATGTAGGCCCCGCGCACCAGTTTGGCGCCTAGTATATATCCTTTTGAGACGGCGATGTCGTAAGCTTCCTTCAAATACGGCAAAGTTCCATGGCCATACATCTGAAACGTGTTGAAAATGATAGCCTCTTCCTTGTTATATTTTTCCATCATTTCATCTACAAGCTCATTCATCCCATTCTGGATCCACGTTTCTTCAGCGTCTATCAGTACCATTACTTTATTGTCAAAAGCAGCGGAGCATATTTTATCTATACGTACAGCAACACGACTCCATTCTGCTTGCTCGCTTTCTGATAATTTGGTACCCTGATGCACTTGCTCTAGTAGCTTAAAACGAGCAAATCCAGTAATTTTCAGGCTTATAAAAGGTATGTTTTGCTGGGAAGCGGCATATTGTATAGCGTTGATGAACTCGGGCACGGCTTTGTCGAACTCGTGCTCATCTTCCTTGCCTTCCACCCCATAGTCAAGTATGACTCCAACGCCGTATTTGCTAAGAACATTTGCAGTGGCCGCTGCCTCGTTCAACGATTCTCCACCACAGAATTGTTTGTAAATGGTTTTCTTTATGAGACCTGTTATAGGCAATCCCAGTTTCAGCGCCCAGTGAGTAAGGGTAATACCCAGATTTGTAAGGTTTTGGGAACTCATTGAGGAAAAAAGAAATTGGGCCCGTTTAAGATCTCTTGTACTCTTATATTCAAAGGCAACCTCGGTATTGTCAAATTCAGGTAGCATAAATCGCTTAGTGTCACGCAAAAGTAAAGTCCTTTGAATTAGCAGAAAAATCCAGTTGTTTTCACTCAAATGACCAAACTATCGCTCTAAAAATATTTGTCTCTGTGAGAGAAGAATCTTTATCTTTACGCTTAACTACTTTAAAAAAAAATTACGATGAAAAAAGCACTTTTACTTTTAGCCGCCGGTGCGTTTGGATTTAGCGCTCAGGCTCAATTAGTTGCGCCGTCGATTGTGGCGAAGCAGGTGAAAACGCCGATTCAGGAGCCGATTAACGTTTCGAACTTCTTTCAAACAAAAAATGCTGCAACTCAAGCTGCAAATAAGACAACTACAGGCGGCACCAGATGGTATATTCCTTTTGAGATGTATGACTTCTTACTATTGGGTCAGCAATTGCAGGTTAACCTGAGTGCTGCGCCGATTTGGTTCGATTCTACTGTATTACAGGTTTATAGTAGTGGACCAGGCCAGATTAACTATACATCTGTCGCTCAGGTTGTCGATCCAATTAGTAATGTTCAACTGTTCAACGACCCAAATTCATATCCTGGGGAGATCAAAATATCTTCTACTGATCCTTATACTGTAGATTCTGTTACTATTGTTGGTGTTTATCAGCGTAAGCCAAACAAACCAAATGTGGTAGATACACTGATTATGTCTCTTGGTACCAATTCCTTTACCTATTACTGGAACAAAAACACTTCCACCTTTGCATCTCCTTACCTTCCTTCCAACAAGGATACACTTTGGGGTGTTGCACCAACAGATATCGATAGCGTAAATCGCGCAATTTTCAGTGATGATGCATCTGCTCCACGGGTTTATTGGAAGGTTCCTTTAACTGCATCTATGGGTAATGATACCCTGAATATTCAGCAGTTTAGTTTCGAAGTGCCTAATGGAGGATATAATGTTCCTGCTGGTAGGAAAGTAGCCGTTAGCTACACTTTCAAATCTGGCGATACATGGACTCCAAATGTTGACACATTTAGTAACTTGAATAACTTCAGAGCGATCTTCGGTGAGGCTACACCAAATTCTCAAATGCCATATTACTACTATTCTGCAGGAGATCGCAATGGTTCTTCACTTATGTTCTCTACTGACACATCATGGTACTTGCCTAGTGTAGTTATCGAGGCCGTAAATACAACTGCTTTCAGCTACGAATTCTTATATGCTGGTATTCATGCTTCATGCCCTACTTGTTATCTGACAAGTGTTGGAGATGTAACAAACAATATCACTGCAGTAAACGCATATCCAAACCCGGCTAACACTTCGGTGGAGGTTTCTTTTTCTGTAAAGAATAACGAATCTGCAACTGTTAATTTAATGAATACTGTTGGTCAGGTTCTTAAATCAGTTAAGACAAACAACGGAAAGGCAACTTTCTCGACTTCTAATCTTGCATCTGGCATTTATTTCTATACTGTAGAAGCAAACGGTCAAAAAGTTACTAACAGGGTAGTTGTAAGCCACTAGTAATTATTTCATCAAATACTTTTTTGAAAAGGGTAACGTTCATTCGTTGCCCTTTTTCATTTTTCCGAAACAAAACTTTATTATTGCAAACCTCGTATCAATTTTGGTACGAGATTATTGTTTATCCCTCCGCTTAAAGTAGAATAATGGCAAAAAATCTTTTGATTGTTGAGTCGCCTGCAAAAGCTAAAACCATCGAGAAAATTCTGGGAAAGGATTTTGAAGTGAAATCTTGCTATGGTCATATCCGGGACCTTGAGAAGGAAGATATGGGCATTGATATAAAGAACGGTTATCAGCCCCACTATAAGATATCTGATGATAAACTGAAGGTAGTAGGAGAACTGAAAAGCATTGCAAAGAAATCTGATGAAGTATGGCTGGCAACGGATGAGGACCGTGAAGGAGAAGCGATTTCATGGCATCTGTGCGAGGTATTGGGACTCGATCCCTACACAACAAAGCGAATTGTATTTCATGAGATCACAAAGCCAGCAATAAGAAAAGCTGTAGATACGCCGCGAACTGTCGATATGAATCTGGTGAATGCACAACAGGCGAGACGTATACTTGACAGAATCGTTGGATTTGAGTTGTCGCCGGTGTTGTGGCGTAAGATGAGTATGCATAACAACCTTTCAGCTGGTCGTGTGCAGTCGGTAGCTGTTCGGCTAATTGCAGAGCGTGAGCGGGAAATTAATCAGTTTAATGCTGTCAGCAACTTTAAAGTCGAGGCATTTTTTCTGGCGCCAGACATTAATAAGCGAAACGTAAACTTTAAAGCGGAAGGGCCCCATTTGAAGGAGGCTGGGACGGCAAGGGAATATCTGGAAAAATGTATTGACGCCACTTATAAAGTCAGCAACGTAGAAGTAAAACCGGCTAAAAGATCGCCTGCGGCTCCTTTCACGACTTCCACCTTACAACAGGAAGCAAGCCGTAAACTTGGCTATTCTGTATCTAAAACGATGCGGATTGCGCAGACACTCTACGAAAGCGGACACATCACCTATATGCGTACCGATTCTGTAAATCTTTCTGAGACGGCCCTGGAGAATATTTATCGAACAATAACTTCTCAATACGGAGATCGGTATTACCAGAAGCGAATCTTTAAAACTAAAAATGATTCGGCACAGGAAGCGCACGAAGCAATTCGTCCTACTGACATGAATGTCACATCAATAGGCGATCCGGATACACAGCGTCTGTATGATCTCGTCTGGAAGCGTGCGATGGCAAGTCAAATGGCCGATGCGCAGTTGGAGAGAACAATCGCAAAAATCAATATTTCTACACAACCGGATCCGCTGACAGCGACAGGCGAAGTACTAAAATTTGACGGATTCCTTAAGGTCTACACAGAAGGAAAAGACGAAGAAGATGGTGAAGATGAAAACGCTTCCACCCTGCCGCCTCTTGCTGTAGGACAAACGTTAGATCTTCAGGAATTGCGTGCTACGGAAAAATTTACACGTCCTTTCCCAAGGTACACGGAAGCTTCGTTGGTAAAGAAGCTGGAGGAACTTGGAATCGGCCGACCTTCAACTTATGCGCCGACTATCAGCACCATCCAGCAGCGAGGGTATGTGGAAAGGAAGGATAAGGAAGGCATAAAAAGAGATTACCAGATACTTTCTCTGAAAAATCAGCAAGTAACTCAAAGAAAGGAAACGGAAAATGTAGGGGCAGAGCGTAATAAACTCTTTCCAACTGACTTAGGTATGGTGGTTACCGATTTCCTGAAGGAGCACTTCGATCGGGTGATGGACTACGGGTTTACCGCAAAAATTGAACAAGAGTTTGATGAAATTGCGAAAGGTAGAATGGCCTGGAATAAAATGATAGATGAGTTTTACCACCCATTTCATGAGCGCGTAGAAAAAACAATTGAAACGGCTGCACGCGCGAAAGGAGAACGAGATCTCGGTATAGAGCCACAGACTGGGAAACCGGTAATAGCAAGGCTGGGAAGGTTTGGTCCCATGGCTCAGATTGGTAGTGCTGACGAGGAAGAGAAGCCGAGATTCGCTACTCTAAAGCCGAACCAAAGTATTGAAACAATTACACTGGAGGAAGCGCTTGATCTTTTTAAATTGCCACTAAGTCTTGGCGTTTACGAAGACAAGGAAGTGGTGATAAACAGTGGTAGATATGGTCCTTATGTAAAGTGGGGTGAACAGTTTATTTCCATTCCTAAGAATGAAGACCCACTATCGGTAGATATGGACCGGGCTATAGAATTAATTGCAGAAAAGCAAAAAGCGGATGCTCCTGTAGGGCATTATGAAGGGAAGCCAGTAACCAAAGGTAAAGGTCGTTTCGGTCCTTTTCTTAAATGGGAAGATTTATACGTCAATGTTCCTCGTAAATATGACTTCGATAACTTGTCGCAAAGCGATATTCAGGAACTAATCAGTGCGAAACGGGAAAAGGAGTCGAACCGCTACATTAAGCAATGGACCGAAGAAAAGATATCAATTGAGAACGGCAGATGGGGGCCATTCATCCGTCTTGGTAAATTGATGCTGAAATTGGCAAAGAAAGAAGATGGGGGGAAGTTTACTGCCGAAGACCTGGCCGATATTTCTTTAGAAGAAGTGAAGAAAATGATTGTGGCGCAGATGCCTGATGCCTTCACCGAAAAAGCTTCAAAAAAATCGAAGGCTGCAAATAAAGCGGCAGGGAAAAAGACAGCCGCCAAAAAGACGGCTGCCAAGAAAGCAGTTGCGCGGAAAAAAGATTGAACGGCTTGTTTATGAAATATTAATAAGAGGATAACTTTTAACAGATCTAAGAGGATAACTTTTAACAGATCGGCGGCAACTGTTATTACTCATCCATTGAAGGCTATTTTCTTTAACAGTTTTATCGTTTGAAGATCAATTGGCCTGATACATTAAACCGTTTTTTTGTCGTAAATTTCTGTAAAAGAGCAAACAGACCTAGCAATGTGGGAGAACAAGGAAATTTCGGCGCTGCTCCAACTTATTGATGACCCTGACGATGAGGTTTTTGATACTGTCTCAGAAAAAATACTTCATTATGGAAAGGCAATTATTCCTAATCTGGAAACTCTCTGGGAACATACTGCCGATCAATCTATACAAGAGCGGATAGAGCAACTTATTCACCGCGTCCATTTCCAGGACTTGCAGGAGGAGTTATTGGATTGGAGCCAATCCAAACAACCGGAAATTTTGAAGGGGGCCATTATTGTTGCAAAATATCAGTTTCCAGATTTAAACGTATCCGAGCTGCTTTCGCAGTTTGATAAGATCAGAAGAAACATTTGGCTGGAGTTGAATAACTATTTAACGCCTTTAGAACAGGTAAATGTGTTTAATAGTATTCTCTATAACTATTATAAGTTGCAGGGACATGAACTGACAGAACGTGATCCCAAATATTTTTTCATTAATCAGGTACTTGAAAGTCGGCAAGGCAATTCATATACTCTTGGAGTTCTTTATCTCGCCCTTTGCGAGTTGCTCGATATTCCCATTTTTGCAGTAGAAGTGCCCCGCCAGTTTATCTTCGCCTATATTGATACCCTATATCATTTTTTTAGTCCTGATACAGATGGTGTGCAGCAAATTCAATTTTTCATAGATCCATTAAATGGTATGGTTTACACGCAGAAGGACGTCGATACGTATCTTAAAAAGATTAACGCAGTGGATCGGGACACTTATAATACCCCTTTGCTTTCTAAAAGAGTGATCTTTAAAATGCTCGAAGAGCTTTGCCTCTGCTACCGCTACAAAAGGGAGGACACTAAAGCTGATGAAATACAGCAGCTAATGAATATATTAGTGGCTGACCGGATTCTATAGCTTCCATTATCAGCTTCTCTTGCTGATCATCTTCAAATCAACCAACACCATAGCAGTCACTGCTTCCACTACTACCGGCGCTCGCAAAGCGATACATAAATCATGTCTGCCTTTTACCTGAAATGCTTCTACTGATTGGGTTTCCTTATTCCACGTTTGCTGCTCCTTCGGTGTACTGCTTGTCGGCTTTACTGCAACCCGGAATACTAATTCGTTTCCATTTGTAAGGCCTCCATTGATGCCGCCGGCGTTGTTCGTTTTTGTCGTTCCATTTGCGTCGATAATCGCATCATTGTTTTCACTTCCCTTCATGGCGGAGCCGGCGAAACCGGTTCCAAATTCAATCCCCTTTATCGCTGGTATCGAGAATACCGCATGACTGATCAACGATTCTACCGAATCAAAGAATGGTTCTCCAAGACCGATAGGCAGTTCCTTTACCCGACATTCAATAACGCCACCTATACTGTCCTGTTCTTCCACTGCTTTTTCTATCGCTTCTTCAATGTTTGTACTGCCTCCCGCTTCAATGACTTTTGCCTGAATATTAACGGCTGTAAATGCATCACCCTCCAATGGGGCGACTGTAAACGCTAATACTTTTTTCGCGACGACACCAGCAGCAGTAAGGGCAACGGTAAGTCGGCCACTGCTGTGCCCCCCGCCGCGGTAGTCGTTAAAGCCTCGGAATTTTTCATGCAGCACAAAATCCGCATGCCCCGGACGCGGTACATTTTTCAGCTTTTCATAATCTGAAGACTTCGTATTGTTATTTTCGAAGACAATCGTAAGCGGTGCTCCGGTTGTTCTATCATTGAAAATACCGCTAAGAAATTTTGGAATATCATCTTCTTTCCTTGGCGTTGTTCCCTTTGCGCCCGCCTTTCTTCTTTCAAGATCGACAACAAAATCTCCCTCCTTCAACTCAATACCTGCAGGGCAACAATCTATTACAATACCTACAGATGGCCCGTGGCTTTCGCCAAAAATAGAAACACGAAATATGCGGCCAAATGAATTCATAGACTTAATTTTTAACAAGACAATTGATGCTCAAAGTCGTTAATACACCAAGAAATAAATGATTAAGGTTTTTCTTCTCTGAAAATCACTTAAGGCAGTATATGCAAGCGTCCTATTACGCCACTGTAAATATTTCCGAGCAAGCTATCCCTATTTTATCATTAAGTATTTACATTTAGAAAAAGAATGCAAAACGTGTACGTCGAAAGTTGTAGCTATAGAATCAATAGTTTCCTGTTGACAACAAAGTACTGAGTCGCCCCTATGCAAATCTGAAACATACTTAAGTATCACCAACGATTTATTGCTTTTTAAAGACATTGCAGTTCTATAAAAGTACAAAACGTTGTAATCCTGTGGCTCACGATGCTTTTCTAAAATGACATACTTCTGAGTTGAAGGATATATGCTGGCCAGTTTCTTGATTTCCTTTGCAGCAGATTCCTGTTCAATATATTGATTTATTGACTCTGTGGCCATCATAGATTGAGTGCGAAAGGGAATAACAAAAATCAGGATAATCATTGCAAATGCCAGACTCTCTTTCAAGGCATTCGTCCTTATAAAAGACAATGATACTCTTAGCAGTTCATATAATACGATCCCCATTATAAATGCAATAATTGGATAAACAGGCGCCTCATACCAATCTAACTTAGTCTCTGGAATTGTAATCACAAGCAGATAGAGCAACCCAGACAGAATCAGGTATAATACCTGTTTTTTATGTCTTGTAGATGGAATGATAAAATATACCGGAGCAGAAAGTGCTAAAAATAAAAGATGGAAATGGCTATATCGATGCCAAACGTTATAGAAATAGAAGTTTCGAGGATAGCTCAGCCAAGGCTGAATATTTTTTACGGCTCTCTCAAATTCTGAAAACCACACTATGGCCCAATATCCTTT
>DATJDP010000223.1:0-20623 GCA_035497355.1 Flavipsychrobacter sp. | reverse complement strand
CTGGTCAGTTTACTCTTCTATTTATAGTCCATTTACTCTGTTACTAACTGTTCGCGCAGCCAATAGATGGTTAATCAATAGAGCTGCTGACTAATAAAACGCCTTTACAGCCCATTTTTTTCCTAAAAAGGGCAAATTATTAGGTGTCAACCGCCTCTTTATTCTCCGAACCGGATATTGCCAAATACGCAGATTTTGTGAATTATCTGTTAGTTCATGTTAATAACCGAAGAGATACACTAAGATGCTGTGGATTATTTAGGCTAATCTCCGACCAAAGCGTTACTCTAGGCTCCGTAGGATTTTTATAAGTCATTCATACTTAATGTTGTTATGATCACAAGCCGGGAAAACCTCGCTGTTTTGCTTTTCTAAATGAGGGAATTAGCGATTATGTGGATATCCTCTGGGTAGCCGGAAGCGATGTGGATATCGTTTGTGCCATATTAACCGTTTTGTATGCCGCTCGTCGTACATCTGTTATAGGCTGAAATAGGCTCTGTAAAAGACTTAACGCCCACTATTGCCCACTTGCTAAGTGCAACCGTCATTTTTTATTTGCTCAAATAGGCGATTGTGAGGTTCTTGTTACTAAGTGGAGGTATATCTGTTAAAGTTCTGTTAGAGATTTGCCTCATCAAACAAATAATTTCTTAACCATTTAAAACCAAAAAAAATGAAAAAAGTAATCCTCGCTGCAGCAGCATTCGCAGCATTGTCAATCAACGCAAAAGCACAAGCTATCAACACATCTGATGTTCAGAACTTCTCTGTTAGCATCGATGCTCAGGACATGATCGAAATCACACCTGGTGATGCAAGTGCTATCTCTTATGCAACAGGATCTTCATGGTCTGGTTGGGACAATCTGGTTCCTAGCCTCCGCGTAACTGACTGGACAATTAATGCTACACACGGTTACACGTTCAGCGTTACAGCAGTTCCTCAAGGTTCTTCTAACAACCTTTGGTTGAAGAATTCTGCAAGCGTTAACGATGCTAACAAGTATCTGAGATCTAACCGTTTCGGTATCAGCGTTGCTAACGTTGTTATGCCAAGTGCTGGTATGCAAATCGGTAACATCCAAACTTACACTGCTGGTACAGAAAAATTCGGTTATCCTGCTGCCACTGAAGGTTTAACTGGTGATAAGCAACTTCTTGGTGAAACTACAACTCACGGTGCTTTAGGTCAAACACTTTCTACTATTCTTTCTTTCTACCCTGCAGTTTATGATGGATTGAGCGGTACTTACAATGGTACTTTAGCTTTCACTGCTGAATTGAAACCATAGTTTTAATTGTTCTTTAGTAAACCCTCCTTCAAGGAGGGTTTACTATTCCTTCCTACAGTACTTCCCCTTACTTCCTATTCGCTTTTCCAATGTCTCAATTCCTTAAACGGTTCCTTTTTATTCACCTGATCATTTCTTTGGTAATGACTACACAAGGCTTGGCGCAGGACTATAAGTACCGTTTCGGAATGGGTGATTCATTGCTGACAGATAAGAAAGAACGCGTTATCATTAATAACCTTCGGATTTACAACATTAATAATAAGTATTTACAAATGGGGGTTCAGGTTAAAGTGCCCCACGAATGGCGCCTTATCGGAGGCAAGGAAAGCAGTAACATCTCTTCATTTCTTTTGAAGCCCGTGGACACCTTTATTCTTCCTTTAAACCTGGTGCGGAATGAGTCTAATACTAACGGCTGGCAACGCATTGAGGTCAAAGTGTTCCAAAGACAGATAAAGGATACGCAAACGTACTACTACTATATAGGAACTGCAGTGGACTATGGATTAGTGGTGAATGTTGATGATGAGCCTATCACAGTTGAAACAAAGGATACAGTAAGCCTTCAGGCCTACGTCAAAAACACTGGTAATATTGCACAAAAACTAACCCTTAACTGGAATAGTTTGCCGTTTAACTTGAATGAAAATGAAATTTTTACACTTCAGCCGGGAAGAGATACTTTTATAAAGCATTACATTAAAGTCGCTAATAACGCCTTCAGAGAATCTGATAGAGTAGGCGTTGCCCTAACCATATTTCAAGGCGGAAAGCTGGTGAATCAATATCCCTTTACGCTCGTTCATCCGCAAAGCAGGGTCACCGCACATACCTCGGCATACGATCTTATCCCAATCACTTTACAGGGCGGATATATTAATTCCGGGCCCAACTACTCTTATTACGGTGGCATCTCTGGTTCTTATGTTTTCTCCAATGACGACAGAGTACAATTTGGCTATCGAACCAAACAGATGGGAACCGTTACAAATACACTTGAATCAAACCCGTTTTATTTGCGTTTTCAGCATAAGCAATTAACAGTAAATGCGGGACAGGTAAGTGCACCCTATGGATTTCAGGCGTATGGCCAGGGTGTCAGTGTAGAGTACAAAACAGAAAACAAGACGAACTATAGGGTACAGGGTATCGTTCATAATAACGCACTGTATCAGGCGGATAACTATTCAGGCGAAGTCAACTATCATCCGGGGAAATTTGATATCCAGCATGGAATAGTCTATAACCGGGATATGTCTTATCAAAAGGAGGATTTTATGCAGTATAATCAGCTGGCGTGGCATCCTAATGATAATTGGAATGTGCAATTGAACGCAGCTGCTGACGCCGGCAAATACACAGACGATCCACAGGCAGATTTTGGATACGGTGGCGGCTACCTGGCGTCATATAAATCAAAATCCCTGGAAGTAAGCTCTGCAATGCAACGCTTCAACCCTGCTATGCCTGGTTTATACAAAGGTCTTCAAAGCCAGCTACACTCCCTGAAGTGGAAATTTGACGAGCGTTCCCTCGGTATATTCTATTCTTCCAATAAGTTAATGCAGAATATATATCGCGACAGCTTCTTTAATTCGGACATCTTCAGCTATAATATGGAGCAATGGGGTATTACCGGAAGCTGGACGAAACAAAACAAATTTTTTGTAACGGCCACTCTGGGCATGATGAACGGCCAGGCCCTATTCAGTGGATTATCCAATTTTTACTCTGCTGACGCCTCCTTTGGCATGAAGACAGGAAATGTAGATCTCAATCTCAATTTGCGCAACGGAATTGGTAAAACGAACGGATCTGAGAAGATTGCTTTCGCAAACTCCACAGACCTTTCTTTCAGATCAAAAGTGGTTTCCCTGAATGCCAACTATAATAGGTTCCCCACTGCAAGCGCTGAACATTCCAGTGATGTCGTTGAGACGGTAAATGGGAATGCCAATGTTTATTTCGGTTTATGGCGCAAGCATCTTCAGGGTACGTTGGGCGCAAATGCCTTCAAAACTTTGAGCCAGGAGAGTATTAACTACGGTCTCGGGGGGTCACTGAAATATATATCTAAAGGTGGTGGTCTACTCATCGATCTGACAGCAAATATTCCTTTAAAGAGCACAAAAGGGGAATTTATCCCTCTTTCGAACCAGAAATCAATTATGCTCACTGTATCAAAAAACTTAAACATTCCTGTTTTGTTCCGCAAGAAGTACAGCGATTTAAATGTTCTGGTCTTCAATGATGCAAATAGCAACGGCAGACACGATCACAATGAAGAGATGCTTCCACAGGTGAAAATGGATATTAGTGGCAGTGCATTTATAACAGATGGATCTGGTAAAGTTCGGTACAAGAACATTGAGGAAAAAGGGTACGATATAAGTTTTGTTAATTCAGGCGTGACAGGTTTCGTGCCGACCGGCGGGGTAATACAACAGGCCGAAGTTGGGAGAAAGCGAAAAATTGTGGAAGTCCCTTTTAAGCAAGGCAAAATGCTTACCGGCAATATTGCCATCGTTCAAGACTCATTCAGCAAGGCCAATTTCACTCCGGACGGTATCAAAATCATTGTTATCGACACGTCCGGTAATACTTATTACAGCCTGACCGATAGAAACGGAGATTTTTCCTTTGCCCTACCTGCAGGCATTTATAATGTCAGCCTGAATCCAAAGATTTTTGAGAACTCCTACTTTAAACCGGAGAAAAGCACATTTACTGTCGACTTTACCGACAAGGAATCGGAGTCTATACAGTTTGTGATCAAGCAAAATAAGAGAAGAATACGTAATGTAAAATTCGATTAACCATTAAAACCACCATTTTATGAAGTCCATATTGCTCATTATGTTTCTACTGCCTTTGTCCGTCGCGGCACAGCAGTTTAGCTACGATAATATCAGTACCGGTCAGAAGGGCGCGGACTTCATTACCTCTGACCGGTCAGCGTGCCATGATGCAAAGGGTACCATCCAATTCTTCCGTAACCGCGTTGTGATTGACGGTGAAAAGTTCACAGTGAAAAAGGTGCGGAAAGATGATATTATCAAAACGGACAAAGGAATGATCAAAGTAGTGTACTCCCCTCCTTCGGAGGGGCAGGGGGAAGCCACAAAGAAACCTGCGTACGTACAGGTTTTGCGCTACAATACACTGCTTACTTACCATATTAATGAACAGGAGCCGGAAGTGGCTGCTGTGTTGAATAAATAAGATAAAACGGAAAAGGAAAGGACTTGCTACTAAGATGTTATTAGAATGAAGGGTTGTTGTAATTTAATTGTATTTTGTATAAGTTTGACGAACGCCTAACCAAAGAAGACTTATGATTCCTACGATTACGGATTTCTTTACGAACCGGGCTTATGGGCGGCAATTTCTGCAACTGTTTGAGCAGATGGCTGTAACCATTACCGACGAGTATGTGCAGGATATGATCCAGTTCATCCAGACGAATGGCTATACCCCTTCGTTCGAAGAACTGGTGCAGCGCATGCGTGCGCTGAGCGACGACCTGACACTACGCGCCACCTGGATCAAGGAAGATTATCGTGAAGATCGTGGCAGGAGATCAATCAAACTTACCACCGGATGCAAGAAAATTATCAATAAGGCTGTGGACGAATACTTGCGAAGATCAAAAGCAATTATTGCCATCAAAAGCCAGCCATCCTTCAGTGCCAACTGGATAGATAGTTAAGTTTCCCTTCTTTTTCCCTCAATAGCTGCATTCGAAAATGCAGTATTAATCACCATTCTTTTCCGCTGAGGGAGGGACAAATTATATAGTAGCATGCCTTCAACTTTAAATGACCAGGAGCTTGTAGTGGATCTGGTCCGGACGCTGGAAAGCAAGCATTCCGCTTTGGCTACCTATTTCAGGTCGTTAACCAAAGTACAGTTGAAGGATCTGTTCCGCAATGAAAGCAGTCGTTTTTTAAAGCGCGGCATTAATGAGCTGCTGATTATGGAAAATTACGAGCTGTGTGCCGTGTTTCGGGAGTTGCTGGACGAAAGAGAATCAGTGGCTGTGGTCCAGTAGCAGAGAGGGCAGAGAGCAGACCGTGCAAGATAGAAAACAACATCAATACACCAATTAACTACTCAACCAATGTTTGCGTCAGTTACCATCCGAAAAGAGTTGCAAAAGGAAGCGCCTGCTGTTTCCATGCCGGGGTATGGAAGCTTGCGACGAATAATATATACTCTTCAATGGTCATGGATACTACTGAAGGTGGCTTTAGGGGTATTGACTACAAAACAAGATAAGACTGAAGCCACTGATGAACGCCTATTCGAGGTTGCCCTCGGCAACAGGCAGGCAAAGCTCATTCTGAAAAAGCTTTACCGATTTCAAAGAAAAAACTACGTACTGATCCTTCTCCACTTTCGAAAGTTAAATATAGAAGGTTGCCGCATTGTACAGCTCTACAAGGCCTCCAAAGCCAGTATGAAACAATTCTCCTTCGCCTGCAATGATCTGTATCGGCTGGTTACTCTGTTGCAGGAGGCTGAAGCGCATAAAACAGAATATATTGCAAATGAAAAGCGGAAGATATCACATCTGAGTAAGGATGACCATCTGAAAAAGCAAGTGTTGGAACTGAGCGATATTCCAGGACTTCGTAAATGGCTCACCTGGACGCTTTTCCTGAAAATAAAATATGTAGACAGTTATCTGGAGGAGGCTATCTACAGTTTCCTGATTGCTGATAATATCAACTGCTGCCAATGGTATCTTAACTATTCAGCAATGAAGGATAGTCTCCTATTGGAAAAGTTACATTCAGAGGTAAGTCCCTATATACTTTCCCACCCGCAGGATAAGGCTCCTTTCTTCCCTATGTGGTTTATAGCAGCGTATCCTCATGTAGTGCAATGGTGCCTGCAGCCTTCATCGGCTTGCAGCTTATACAATTTTTTATCAGTACAGGACGAGATACTTACCTGGCATCAGCTACGCGTTCTGCTCAACGAATATGGGGATGCATCCACATTACCGATCAACTTTTCCGGTTTAGCAACTCCTGCCTATTACAAGGAGAAGACTACAGCCTCTGCCTTTTATATCTTCCGAACGGCGTGATGAGCCTGGAGGTTACTTGAGAGGTCGGGAGGCAATTTCCTAAATCCAATCGTTGCACATATTTCAAGCACAGTCTCTCTCTTCGGGCATCGTTAAGCACAGTATTAATAGTCTCTCCTGGGAACCGTTGTTGCCCAGGTTGTTCAGCCGATTGCGTCTGAATTAGTGCCGCTTCAAAACGAAATCATCATTTAGTGTTCCTGCCATCAAATCGTCGTGCCGGAGCGATATTACCCGGAGTTCTCCCCGCCTTCGTATTTTGATAAGCCACTTTAAGCATTCAGGAAAAATAATTATTCAGTTTGCTTTTATTTTGAAAAAAATGGTTTTAGGTTTGCGTGCTTTTTAAAAGATATATAGATCAAAAAACAGACTTGCAACTTTTTTTTAACCATTAAACCTATTCTAATTCATGCCTTTCTCATAAATCTACACTCCAATTATCTCTGATTATTTTTTTATATCTATGTAATGGGCCAGTCATTTGACTGAACCCTTCTAGCCTCTTATTTGCTAGAATTAAAGCCAACTTAACTATTTATAGCCAACAAAAAGATCATGTTAAAGCACTATCCTTTACTCAAGCTACTAGTATTATTGATTGTGTTCATGCCGGCTGCCGTATCGGCACAGCCGCCAGGTTATCCGGCCCTCTGGAACTTGTCGAGTTCCAATTTTTCGTTCCTCGGTATTTCACCTGCAACTAGTCCAAGTTACCCTGCTTCTATGCAAGGACACGCGTTTTTTACCGAACCGGATTCATCAGTTATGCATAATGAGGCGTATTCGAATAAGAGCCTGACACCCTGGGGTGGGAGTACCAACATTACAGTTGGTAACATACGAAATGAAGGTGCACAAGGAATCAGTTTATCAAATGGTAACTCTGGTAACACTCTAGGAGCTATAGTAGTAGGAATTAATGCAACAGGCCGTTCCAATATTGCTGTCACATTTACGGCATCTCAATTATATGACGGCGCATCGAGGATAAATGCGTTGCGGCTTCAATATAGGATTGGTTCTACTGGGGGCTATACGGATGTCTTACCAATTTGCGAATATCAGACAGCTCTTTCCGGAACCAATGCGCCTGACACGTTTACAAGCATACCGCTTCCAGCCACTGTAGATAATCAGCCAGTCGTTTACATCCGTTGGGTCTATTACAGTTATTCTGGTATCGGTATCAGGGACAGAATTCGTCTCGATGATATAACAATATCAAGCACACCATATGTCACTCCTTCTGTTGCTATTTCGTCTGGCAATGCCTCCCCGGCAACTATCACGCAGGGAACAAGCGATGTAATCCTTCAGCGTTACGATCTTGCTGTGACAAACGGCAATACTACTTTGAATGGATTAGCCCTTACTACTGCCGGTACCTATGCCGCATCAGACATTTCGAATCTGAAGGTCCGCTATTCTATGGATTCAGTGTTGGACGCCGGAGATGCAACGCTTAGTACGATTGTGCCTAATGTAGCAGGCACCCAAACATTCACTTCTTTTGTTAGTCAGCAAATCAACAATGGAGATACTGGTTATGTTTTTATCACTGCGGACATAGCAGCCAGTGCCACTCCGGGCAATACCATTCAGGTTTCCACAACATCTTTTTCTGATATTAGTTTTGCCGGTTCAATAACTAAGACAGGTACTGACCCTGTTGCTGCCAGTGGCACAAAGACGTTCGTTGCGCCAACTCCTGATGTGACATTAACCTCGGCCAATCCCGCAATTTCTGCTGGTAGTCTTATTCAAAATACTTCTGGTAACATCCTTTATACGTTTGATCTTTCCGTAACCACTTCAGATGCAACCCTCACTGATCTTAATGCCACTACAACGGGAACTTACAACGCATCTGATTTAAACAATCTCAAAGCATGGTATTCGTCGGATAATAGTCTTGACACGGCTACAGATGTTCTATTGGGTACACAAACATCAGCTCTTGGAGCTGGTTCACACAGCTTTTCTTCACTGAGTCAGCTAATTCTGGCGGGTAGCACGGGATATATATTTATTACTACCGATTTGCCTTGCACCGCCACTGCCGGAAATACGATTTCAGTTAACGCGATCGCTGCTTCAGATATCAGCTTTACCGCTGCAAATGTAACTGCCAACACTTATGCCGGTGACGTACAAACCATAGCAAGCGCAACCCCGACGAATGCAACCAATGTTGTTATATCATCACTTGATGCATCGGCAGCCATTAGCTGGGCGGACCCTTCCTCATGTTTTGAGGAAGTAATTATTGTTGCCGCACCTACGGCTAATACAGGTGTGCCAACAGGAGATGGCAGTAGTTATACGGCGGATCTGGTCTATGGAAACGGCACAGTGCTCGGCAATGGCTACGTTATATATAAAGGAACGAATTCGCCGCAAACTATTACAGGGTTGACCAACGACAGTACTTATTATTTTAAAGTATTCACCAGGAATGATAACATCTGGAGCAGCGGTGTGGAGGTCAGTGCCACTCCCGCACAGGCAGTGGTTGCTGGCGAAGTTCTGATCAACAGGTTCAGTCCTGAGTACGCTGCTGCAAATGATGAATATGTTGAACTTGTAAACACCACCGATCGTGCTATAGATCTTGCACAGTTAAAATTGGATTATCAATCAGGAACTGGCACTGGTTCCAATACGTCCGTTCTTTCCGGAGTAATTCCCGCACATGGGTTCTGGCTTTTATCGCCAAATGCGATGGTAACGGTTGGTAATGCTTCTTTATCCGCTGATGGCAGCTACACTGCAGCTTTTGCTGCTTCTGACGGACAGTTAGCGCTATTGCGGGCTAATGACAATGTGAAAATTGACGGCGTAGCATACGGTTCCATTAGCGGAGGAACATATATGGAAGGCACGGCATCTTCGAATCCTCCTGCTACTGGAGGACTCCAGCGAATTATAGACGGTGCAGATAGTAATAACAATAGCACGGATTTCACAACGGTCAGCAATGCGAATATCTACCTGCGCAATAGCAGCAGCCGTCTTGCCAATAGCGGCGCTTTCATTCCTGCGGGCACTTATACGGATGTTGTCGTTACGGGCAATGCTTCACTAACTGGAAATGTAATCATCTCAAATAAACTGGAACTTATTTCAGATGCCCTTACGGTTGGCGGCAATACACTAACGCTCAATGGAACAGTTGACGGAGCTGGAGTACTATCCACTTCTTTTACTTCGAACCTGGAGATTGGTAGCAACGCAGGAACGATAGGCTTTTTAGCTACAGGGAACGGTTTAAACGATCTTACCCTGCAAAACAACGCCAGCCTTACCCTTGGCGCCACGCTTAACCTATATGGATTACTTTCAATAAACAGTGGGGCAACTCTTAACACAGGCCATAATCTTGTGCTGAAGTCAAGCGCATCTGATACTGCAGCTGTCGTTGGCCCCGTTAGTGGCTCTATCAACGGTATCGTTACTGTTGAGCGTTATATCAGCGCTCCTTCCGGTGGCGCCAGTACAGGCCGCGCATGGCATTTAGTTACCGCCCCTCTTAGCGGAAGCACCGGTAATTCCATTTATCAAAATTGGCAGAACAATGGAGTGAACAACGGCAATGGCGTAGAGATATGGGGACCTTCCGGCCCGGGCCTCGCAACTGGTCCAAGCTATAGTATGTATAGTTATAACGTTTCTGGAAACAATTATCAAAGCGTGAGCAATACAACCACCACACCTTTGTTTACAGCCTCGGGCAATAAAGCCTTTTTGCTTTTCACCTCGGGCGCTTACGGTTCTGGAAATATTGCATCAGGCAGTGCACCTTCTGTTTTAAGCGCTTCGGGTAATCTTATTACCGGAACTCAGACGTATAGTTTTATGCCGAGCGGCACTCATGATCTTGAGGTGCTTGGTAATCCGTATGCCTGTCCGGTTGATTTTGATGCAGTTTGGAATAATACGGGAACCGCTAACATCCACCGCAAGTTTTGGGTGGTAGACCCTGCAAAAAATGATATTGGGGGTTATGTACTGGTACAATGGAACGCCTTCACCGTCAGCTACGATGTTATTCCTTCTTCTGCACAAAATCAGTATATACAAAACGGTCAGGCATTTTTTGTGCAGGCGACCGGGTCTTCTGCTGGGACAGTGACTATCGAAGAGAACGATAAGGTTGCAACCACCACTCAAACAGCAGTGTTCCGTCAGAATGGCGGCGCATTGGAAACATTTCATGTGAATTTGAACGCTGTTCCGGCTACGGGCAGCCCTTACCAGATTGATGGTGCCCTTGTGAATTGCCATCAAAACTATAGCAACACCGTGTCTGCAACCGAAGACGGAGCTAAATTCCTCAACTTCAATGAGAGCCTTTATATCAGGGAGGGAAGCGAGAAGCTGGCTATTGACAATAGAGAGTTATATGATGATGGGGATACGCTGAAGGTCGGATTAAGTGGTATGAGGCAGAGAAGCTACCAGTTGGAGCTGCTGCCTTTAAATATTAATGTTCCGGGTCTGACTGCTACGCTGTATGATGCATATCTGAACACAACGCAAACAGTGCCGCTCTCTGGCGGACTTACCTATGCATTTAATGTTACCAGTGCGGCTGCTTCTGGGAGTGCTTCCAGGTTCTTTATTGTTTTCAGCAATCCTTCCCCGCTTGCCCTCAATACCATAGAAGTGAGAGCAGTGGCAAATGAAGCCGGTCAGGCTGTGGTAAGCTGGAATGCGACAGATGAGGGCCAGATCTTCAGATACGAGGTGGAGAAGAGTTCCAATGGGAAAACTTTTTCAAATCAACTTACCGTAGCCACAGCTGCAAAAGAGATTTACCAATGGATTGATGCGACCCCTTCAAATCAAAACTATTATCGAATCAAAGCAGTCACAAAAGATCGAAAGATGGTGTACAGCAAAGTGGTCTCCTTAACTTTCAATAATGACTATCCACGGGTTTCTATTTTCCCTAATCCTGTAGGAAATGAGTTGCAATTGAAAATGCAGAACAGCGTTCCCGCAACCTATTCGGTTGCCATCTTTGGCAGCCAGGGACAAAAAGTTATCGAAACTGTGATCATAACTAGCGGTGCCTCTGAACAACATATAATCACTGTGAAGTCTCTTCCCGCGGGTGTGTATCAAATACAGGTCACTGACGAACAAGGGAACAGGGTGCATATGGAAAAATTCATCAAACAATAACCCTGCAAAAGCTTACAGATGAAAAAAACATTATTTTTAGTTAGTTTTAGTGTGCTGTCCCTTATATCGATTCCGCTTGTAGTAAAAGCAGACGATCCGCCGCCATTGGGTGGCGACCCCGGCGGAACGCCTATTGACGGTGTATCACTATTGGTTGCAGCAGGTGTCAGTTACGGAGCTAAAAAGCTATACAATAAAAGGAAGAAAACCGACAGTCAGACGCCGGAAGAAAAATAGAAGAATCTTGTAATGAAATCATTAGTTGCCAATTTCAAACAGGAATACGGGAAAACCCCAAAGGCAGTAAGGCGCTTCATCAAAAGCGCTTTACTGCTCTTTATAGCCTGGCAGCTGCTCTACCATTTTTTATTAGAGCCATACAGGATACCCGACGCATGGCTTACCGGGGTAACGGCGAGGGCTACTGCCTGGGTTTGGTCTTTTTTTGAACCCGGCATGTGGGTATTAGCTGGTAATCCTATGGACTATGTGGTGATGCAAAATACCAGGATCGTCGGTATTGCAGATGGCTGTAATGCGCTGGAGGTGTATGTTTTGTATATCGCTTTTCTTATTTGCTATCCCGTCACTTCATGGAAGAAGGTAATGCTTATTGGGCTTGGAGGAATAGTCGGAATTGCGGTGCTGAATGTAGCAAGGTGTTCGGCTATTGGCTGGCTCGGCCTCCATCATCCTCAATGGGTAGATTTTGCGCATCATTACGCCTTCACGCTAATCGTTTACGCTTTCGTGTTCCTGCTCTGGAGAATCTATGTTCGCACTGAAGACAAAAAAACAGCTACGGGTTAACCCATGGGTGGCGCTATTGCTCATTATCCTGCTAAGTTTCCTTGGCATGAATGAGGTCTTTGAGACTAACTTATGGGTGAAGCAGCACTTATTGATTAAATACAGTTTATACGTTATCTGGATCATAATGATCGCCGTTGTTGGGTTTATTTCCCTGAAAACGTTTCCCCTGCCGTGGATCAGTAAGCTTTGGGCAGTTGTTTATTTCCTGGCACTAACCTTACTACTGGTACTAGGTCTGGCCGACTTTGTCTTTCACTTTCCCTATGCGTGGAAGAAGGACGCCAATCAGTTACGGACGCTGTTTATGAGTCCATTACCGTTTGCGCTATGTTTATTGTTTTCACGATTAAATATTAGGAAATAGAAATAATTAGTAATTTTATCCCTTTAGAATTGATCACCACTCCATTGCAAATGAAACGAACATCTATCAGCAGTTGGTTCTACTTCTTTTTCTGTACCTGCTTCACCGCCATCATCCTTCTTTATCAGGACTTACACGTGGCCATGGTCCATCTCGTAATCTATTCAGTGGTTATCGGTTATATCGTTGGGGTCTTGCTTTATAGCAGCGAGGGCTTCTTTCGACACCTCTTTTTGTGGATTTTCAACATACGCAACTATCGGTACTATTATCGTAACTCCAGCCGTAAACGTACCATGTTCAAATTTCGTCTGATTCCGGATTGGTCGAGGAGGTAAGTTGGCAGTTGGCAGTTGGCAGTTGGCAGAAAGCAGTTGGCAAACAGGGCGGCTGTTTATTGCTGACGCCCAGTGTAAAAGCGCAGAGTGTATTCCTCGCCAGCGCCAATAGCTAACGAACGTCTGAATCAGGATTTATACGATTTAAGGATTAACAGGATAATGGCCATAAGCACACAGAGGCACCGCCACAAGCCATAGCCCTTAGCCATAGCTATAGCCCACACGATGACGTAACAGCGTATAGCCCGACAAATTGCGCGGAGCGATTCAATTTGTCAGTGCCTGTCCCGAACGCATTCGGGGTCTTTTCTTTTGCTTCGTTTTCTTTTACTCGCTGATAGTATTATTTTTTTTATTGGTAGCTCATGAGGGCTTCGCCGTTTGAAAGAAAAAGAAAATGAAGAGACAACGTGGGCTTCGCCGGTTCGACCAGGAAAATGAAGAAATTAGTCCTACACCATTAGCAAATCAGCACATTAGCAAATCAGCACATTAACCTCCCATCATCTTATTGACTTCTCCGCACCTTCACCCCTGCTCAACTCCTTCACTTCCGCACAAAAAACCTACTTTTGGCAAATTTTTCGCATGTCCTCACAACCTTCCAAAATATGGCTCTCCTCTCCGCATATGGGAGGCACAGAAAGGAAATATGTCACTGAAGCATTTGATACCAACTGGGTAGCTCCGCTGGGTCCTAATGTCGATGGTTTTGAAAACGATCTGCAAAAATTTCTTTGTCCCAATAACGAAACAGGAACGTCTGGTGAAACAAAAGGATGCGTATCTGTCGCTGCGCTAAGCACCGGAACGGCTGCCCTCCATTTGGCACTCATCATGCTTGGTGTTAAAGCGGGCGATGAAGTGATCTGCCAAAGCATGACCTTTTCCGCTTCGGCTAATCCTATCGCTTACCAGGGTGCAACACCTGTCTTCATAGATAGCGAACCAGATACCTGGAATATGAGTCCCGCCCATCTGGAGGCTGCAATAATAGACAGGTTGTCGAATGGTAAAAAGCCCAAAGCTATTATTCCTGTGCATTTATACGGAATGCCGGCAAAGATGCATGAGATCACGACGATTGCTGAAAAATATGGTATTCCGATATTGGAGGATGCTGCAGAAGCCCTCGGTAGTCATCTTGATGGCAAAATGTGTGGCACGTTCGGTGAAATGGCCTGCCTTTCCTTCAATGGTAATAAGATTATCACTACCTCCGGCGGTGGCGCTCTGGTAGCCAAAGACCAAAAGCTGGCGGCAAAGGCGCGTTTTCTTGCCACACAGGCGAGAGACAATGCACCGCATTATCAGCATAGCGAGATCGGTTATAATTATCGCATGAGTAATATCTGCGCCGGCATCGGGCGTGGACAAATGGAGGCGTTACCTCAGCGCATACAACAGCGCCGGGCCATATATGATCAGTATATCGGCCGCCTGTCCGACATCCCAGGAATTTCTTTTGTTCACGAGCCCGAAGGCTATTTCAGCAATCGCTGGCTTACCGCTATCCTTGTAGATCCGGAAGTTACAGGCGGTATTACCCGCGAAACCTTACGGCTCGCATTGGAAAAAGAAAATATAGAAAGCCGTCCTTTATGGAAGCCCATGCACTTGCAGCCGGTATTTGCTGATGCACCTTTTTACGGAGATGGTACTGCCGAACAGCTATTTAATAATGGCTTATGTCTTCCGTCCGGCTCCAATCTTGCACAAGAAGAGATGGAACGCATTTTTTCGGTGATGGATAAGGTGTGGAGAGGAGTAGCAGTACAAAGACAAAAGTAGAAAGTAGAAAGACAAAAGTTAGCGAGTAGGAAGGAACATGATAAGGCCCCACCCCGCCTCCCCGAAGGGGAGGGGCGCCCAGCGCGCCCACACCCCATGCGCCACTGTAATAATGATGAATTTTGAATGATGAATGGGGAAATCGCACGTTCACGTAACAGCGTATAGCCCGACAAATTGCGCGGAGCGATTCAATTTGTCAGTGCCTGTCCCGAACGCATTCGGGATCTTTTCTTTTGCTTCGTTTTCTTTTATTCGCTTGATAGTATTAGTTGTTTTTATTGGTAGCTCATGAGGGCTTCGCCGTTTGAAAGAAAAAGAAAATGAAGAGACCCTGTGGGCTTTGCTGTTTAAGAAACTAGTCCGACACCATTAGCATATCAGCACATTAACCTCCGATCATCAAATTGACTCCTCCACTTTTTTTCCACATCAGCATTTCTTAACAGAATACGTTATCAAATTATTGTAATATTGCGCCCAAATATGAGTAGTTTATTTACTCATAGTAGTTAGACCACTAATGGGACTGACAACGGCGAAGCCATCTTTAATAGTTGGCAGTTGACAGTTGGCAGTTGGGAAAAGAAAGAAGAGAAAGGATAGTTGGCAGTTGGGAAAAGAAGAGAAAGGATAGTTGGTAGTTGACAAAATGCAGATGTAGGGGCGAATCTATGTGTTCGCCCACAGCAGAAAGCAAGATCAGTGGGCAAAAGCCTACGCTAATATAGCCAGCGCCAGTTGCCAGCGCGATTACCAAATTAGCATATTATCAAATCAGCACATTAGAAAAATGCCCTGGTACGTACTCTACACCAAATCAAGAAACGAGAAGAAAACCGCAACGCTGCTGGAAGACAGAGGCATTGAGGTTTATTGTCCCGTTCAGGAGGTGGTGAAGCAATGGAGCGACCGTCGCAAAAAGATACTGGAGCCGGTCTTTCGTTCCTATGTCTTTGTTCGACTAGAGAATTACCAGCATCAACAGGTCGAAGTACTTGAAACACCCGGCGCCGTAAGGTTCCTATGGTGGCTGCAACGCCCCGGCGTGGTGCGCGATGAAGAGATTGCAGCAATCAAGGCATTCCTGTGTGAGTACAGCGGCGCAGGCATTTCTGTTGCCCATCGTCCCGGCACTCAGGTGGTTATTACAGCCGGTCCGCTTACAGGACAGTCCGGAGTAGTCGTTAAAACATCAGGAAATAAGGCAATACTGCAGCTGAGCTCTCTCGGTTGGAGCATTACCGCTCAGATACCCGTGGGGGCCCTGGCAGCGGCAGTGTGACAGAAGGCAGAAAGCAGAAAGGATAGTTGGCAGTTGACAGTTTGCAATTGGCAACAGATCAAATCCCCAAAGCCAGTGCCAGAGTAGATGCACGAGAAAAGCCAGTGCCAGCGCCATAGCCATAGCTCTTTTGCCAAAGCCATCGCCATAGCTCTTTTGCCATAGCCATCGCCATAGCTCTTTTGCCATAGCCATAGCCATAGCTCTTTTGCCATAGCCATCGCCAGCGCCAATCATCACTCTGAGTTTATCGAAGAGATCAAATCATCAAATCACCAAATCATCAAATCATCAAATTGACTCACATGTCTGATTCACGTATTGCCGTTATAGGCCTCGGTTATGTAGGACTTCCCCTGGCAGTCGAATTCGCAAAACACTTTCCTGTTGTCGGTTTCGATATCAACCGCCAGCGTATTGAAGAATTACGCAGCGGCATGGACCGTACCCTGGAAGTGGAAGAGGAACTCCTTCGTCAGGTCATCGTCGCCCAAAAACATGCCGTACTTGAGGAAGCAGCCTTGGCAGATGCTAACGCCGGACCTATAGCCATCGCCAGCGCCAACATCGCTTCAAATGCCAGCGCCATAGCCAGTGCCCAAATCGGTCTCTTTGTTTCCAACGAGCTTTGGGACATCAGCGCATGTAATATTTATATCATTACCGTTCCCACTCCTGTAGATAAACACCACCGCCCCGATCTTACACCGTTATATAAGGCAAGCGAGACGGTAGGCAAGGTGCTGAAAAAAGGAGATATCGTCGTTTATGAATCCACCGTTTACCCCGGCGTAACAGAAGATGAATGTGTACCGGTGCTGGAGCAGGTGTCGGGATTAAAGTTCAATACCGACTTCTTCTGTGGTTATTCACCAGAGCGTATCAATCCGGGCGATAAGCACCATACCGTTACCAAGATCAAAAAAGTGACCTCCGGGTCCACTCCCGAAGTGGCAGATAAGGTGAACGATCTTTATGGCAGCATCATCGTAGCCGGCACCCACAAAGCATCTTCTATCAAGGTGGCAGAAGCCGCAAAAGTGATCGAAAACTCGCAGCGCGATATCAATATCGCCTTTGTCAATGAATTGGCTAAGATTTTCAATCGCCTCGGCATAGATACCCACGATGTACTTGCCGCTGCGGGCACTAAATGGAACTTCCTGCCCTTCAAACCCGGTCTTGTGGGCGGCCACTGTATCGGTGTAGATCCTTACTATCTCGCACAAAAGGCAGAAGAAACAGGTTATCACCCCGAGATCATCCTTGCAGGACGTCGTCTGAACGATAGCATGGGCGGCTATGTTGCCGATGAGGTGATGAAGAAAATGGTGCGTAAAGCCATTCCGGTTACCAGCAGTACGGCACTTGTACTTGGTTTTACATTCAAAGAAAATTGCCCTGATGTACGCAATACCCGCGTCATCGACATTATAAAGCATTTAAAGGAATACCATATTAATGTAGATATTCATGATCCGTGGGCAGATCCGCAGGAAGTGAAGCATGAGTATGGCATTGACTGTCTTAAGGAACTACCGGCCGGCAAGAAATACGAAGCCATTATCCTTGCCGTGGCCCACGACGAATTCAGCTTCGAGCAAGCCCAATCCCTCTGCGCCGATACCTGCATCATCTACGATGTCAAAGGTGTATGGAATAAAGAGCTGGTGGACGGACGGTTGTAGAAGGGCAGAAGGCAGAGAGCAGAAGGCAGAAGGCAGATGAGCAGAAGGCAGATGAGTTGGCAGTTGGCGAAACAGTTTGCAAATGCGAGTGTTGGATATTCTTTGTCCTTGCCAAAGGCAATCTATACACAACATCCCTCGGCATAAAGACTGTCTGAATCAGGATTTATAAGATTTAGAGATTAATAGGATAAGACATATACAACCACACGATTACGTAACAGCGTATAGCCCGACAAATCGCGCGGAGCGATTCGATTTGTCATGTCTTTTCTTTTGCTTCGTTTTCTTTTTGACAAGAAAAAGAAAATGAAGACGTAACGTGGGCTTCGCCGTTCGACCAGAAAAAGAAAATCAAGACGTAACGTGGGTTTCGCCATTTGACAAGAAAAAGAAAATGAAGACGTAATGAGGTCGCCTCTATTTGAAAGATCAAAAAGTAACAGAAAAAGCTAAACTTCGCATCTTCGTTTTAGAAAAGGATATTAATCAACAATATGTTATTAAAAAGAAATTGGAATCGGTTATTGTTTATACTCGCCATAACCACCGCCTTCAGCTCTTGTAAAACCTACAAGAACATTGTTTACTTCAAAGACGTGAACGACTCGCTCTACAACCAGGCGCAGTCCATTCCGCTGACCAATTTTACCGATCCGGTTATCAGACCTAACGATATCCTGCAGGTCTCCGTTCAGACGCTCGACCCGCAGAGCAGTGCCATGACCGGCGCTCAGAGCACCAGTACCTATAATGTACAAGGTGCCTCTTCTATTGGTGGCGGTTCTACGGTACAAGGGTTTTTAGTAGATAAAAATGGTAATATAGAGTTACCGCTTGTCGGCACTATTAAGGTGAGTGGCATGACCACTACCGATGCAAAAGAAGCCATTCGTACTAAAGCTTCCGTGTATTACAAAAACCCTGTTGTGAACGTGCGTTTTGCGAACTTCAATATCTCGGTGATCGGCGAGGTAAACCGGCCGGCACAGTACACCGTTCCTAATGAAAAGGCAAGTATCCTCGATGCCATTGCCATGGCAGGTGATATGACGATTTATGGCAAACGCGAGAATGTCATGCTGATCCGCGAAGAAGACGGAGTGAAGAAAGCGATCCGTTTCGATCTTAATAAGACAGATATATTTCAGAACCCTTACTTCTACCTGCGTCAGGGAGATGTGATCTATGTAGCGCCTAACAAGGCTAAGGCAGCTGCCAACGACGTCGCTACCATCCGAAATATCAGCATCATCACCTCCCTTGCCAGCTTGTTAGTAGTTGTGATATCGAGGGTACAGTTTTAATACTAGCACTGGCTCTGGCACTGGCGCTGGCAGGTGTTGGTTCCGGCATCTTAATCGCTGAAAAAAGCCATAGCTATCGCCACCAGCCATAGCCAACTATTGGCGCTGGCTATTGGCACTGGCGCTGGCAGGTGTTGGTTCAGGCCCTTTTCATCGTCGCAAGATAGTCTGAATCAGGATTTAAAGATTTAAGGATTAGATACTAATTTGATGATTTAGTAATTTGATGATTCTACAACAGCACCCGTCACTGCGAGGAACGAAGCAGTCTTGAATCACGATTTACAGGATTTAAAGATTAGCATGAGCCTGTCCCCTTTGGAGGGGGCGAGTGTAGGGTTGTGCGTGAGCGGGGGAGGAACAATGTTACCAGCGTATAACCCGACAAATCGCGCGAAACAGTCTTGAACCTTGATTTCATCAAATTATCAAATCATCAAATTAGCACATCAGCACATTATCCCCCCCATTACCAAATCATCAAATTACCAAATTACCAAATTACCCCTTTTGCTCGACACACTCATCTCTTCAAAAACACGCATTAAGCTTCTTATGCGACTGTTCCTGAACCCAGGGAATAGCGCGCACCTGCGTGGACTTGCCGAAGACTTCGGGGAGAGTACCAATGCTGTGCGGCTGGAGCTGAACAGGTTTGAAGAAGCCGGGATGTTGCTGTCTGAGACGCAGGGGAATAAGAAATTATATAAGGCCAATAACCGTCACCCGCTGTTTTTCGATATCAATAAGATCCTCCTGAAATATGTAGGCATCGACCATGTCCTCGAGACGATCATTGGTAGGCTGGGGGAGTTGCAACAGGTGTATCTCTCCGGCGACTATGCCGCAGGCAAAGATTCCGGACTGCTCGACCTTATTTTTGTAGGCGAGGTGGACCGCCAATATCTGCTCATCCTTACAGAGAAAGCAGAAAAGCTTATTCATAAGAAGATCCGGTACGTGCTTTATACCCCTCAGGAGTGGACCGATACCGATGATCATACCAGCAAGTACCTGCTGTTATGGGAAAAGGTAGCGGTTGGCAGTTGAGCAGTTGGCAGTTGGCAATTGAAAGTTGAGCAGTTGGCAGTTGGCAATTGAAAGTTGGCAAAACAGCCATCGCCTGTGCCCCAAATCCGTCTGAATCAGGATTTACAGGATTTAAGGATTAACATGATAGCCTCATTATACACGACAGCACGTTGAGTTAACAGCGTATAGCCCGACAAATCCGGCCATCGCCATCGCTAATGCCAGAGCCTTCGCCACCAGCCATCACCAAACCGTCTGAATCTAGATTTACAGGATTTAAGGATTAACATGATAGCCTCATTATACACGACAGCACGTTGAGTTAACAGCGTATAACCCGACAAATCCGGCCATCGCCATCGCTAATGCCAGAACCTTCGCCACCAACCATCACCAAACCGTCTGAATCTAGATTTACAG
>DATJDP010000222.1:0-13100 GCA_035497355.1 Flavipsychrobacter sp. | reverse complement strand
CCATCATTCACCAACATTGACTACAACGCTCTGCAGCTTTCATCTTTAGAATTGCAGCTATCTCATCTTTTTTGACACATAAGGGTGTCCCAGGGTATCGCCGGCATCTTTATCCCGCACGCCTGGTGTAGAAGTGTTTTCGTGAATTGCTGCTGTGTCAGATCCGGAAGGTTTTGTAGACATTGCTTCCTGACCCTTCTGCGTTGATGACCCTTTTGTCGTTGTATCCTCACCAGGAGACCGGGTATTGGTATTGTGGTCGCATCTCATTATTATTGTTACAGGAATCAGCAGATGTAAAGTTTAGTTTTCATAGAAGGCGGATTATTCTGTTTAAAAAGCAAGAGACGCCCTTTTTCATCTGGATTTAGAACATAAAAAATCGTTCTTGCTATGTTTTGTAACAACTTTCTCCAAACAGAAATAGACTACCTCGTGCAGAAGTGCCTGATTCTCAGTTTTATATCCGCTCCGGATATAAGGCATGCTTTTTTTGATTTTGCCTTTATAAATAAACTGATATTTACGCTTGAATCAGACTCAAATAACCGCTGACAATAATCATCAGAAACACGCATAAAAAAAGCCTTTCCGGTCTTGCGATATGATTATAGTCATATTTTATTTTACTAACTGATGCGAGCTTTACATCAGAAAATCAAACGGATTTTTCATCATCAAAAAACAAACATGTATGAACATTAAAGCCTTTTTACTTGTAGCGCTTACGTCTGGAATTATTCTTGGAAGTTGCGGGAATTCGAACGAAACAGAGAAAAAAGATGAATCCTCTGAGGTCCTTAAAGAGCCAGGCGATGTAAGTGGAAAGCCAGTTGAGCATGACGATACAAAAGGTACGGGTAAGTTCACTGACGTTAAATTAACCCACCCGCTCGATGAAGGAATGATAAAGAAAGGGGAAAGCATTTATGACATAAAATGTTCTTCCTGCCATAAGCTTAGCGATGAAAAGCTTGTAGGCCCGGGCTGGAAAGGTGTTACTGACAGAAGAGCACCTGAGTGGATCATGAACTTTGTTACCAATACAGAAGAAATGCTGGACAAAGATCCGAATGCACAAGCTATGCTCGAAGTATGTATGGTACGTATGCCTAACCAAAATCTTAGCGATGATGATGCACGCGCAGTACTGGAGTTCATGAGAAAGAACGACGGCAAGAATTAAAAAAACTTAATTACACACACAATTTCTTTTATGAAAAGGTTCCCCTTTATTTTAATGTCCTTCGGGGCAGCGGTCCTTGCTTTGTCAAGCTGTAAGATGAAATCTACAGAATCTGCCGTAAGCGGTGACGCCGCATCCAAGGTTTACGTGGCGCCGGGCAAATACGACGAGTTTTACAACTTCGTCTCCGGAGGCTTTAACGGGCAGGTTTCGGTTTATGGAATTCCTTCCTGCCGTCTGATAAAAGTAATTCCTGTTTTTTCGCTCAATCCTGAAAATGGATATGGCTACAGTGAAGAGACTAAAGACATGTTGAAAACCACTGCCGGCTACGTGCCATGGGATGATCAACACCACCTGGAATTATCTCAAACTAACGGTGAACATGACGGACGCTGGCTGTTTGCGAATGCTAACAACACTCCGCGCGTTGCCCGTATTGATCTTACAACGTTTAAGACTGCTGAAATTCTCGAGATCCCAAACAGTGCTGGTAACCACTCTTCTCCTTTCATTACAGAAAATACAGAGTACGTAGTGGCAGGAACACGGTTTGCTGTGCCAATGGGCCATGAAGATGTTCCCATCAGTACTTACAAGGAGAACTTCAAAAGCACTGCGTCTTTTATCAGTGTTGACAAAAACACAGGTAACATGAAGATCGCATTTCAGATCGTGTTGCCAGGTATGAACCTTGACCTTAGTCATGGTGGTAAAGGGCCTTCTCATGATTGGTTCTTCTTCTCTACTTACAACACAGAACAAGCTAATACGCTGTTGGAAGTAAATGCTTCTCAGAAAGACAAAGACTTTATAGTGGCGGTAAACTGGAAGAAAGCTGAAGAATATGCAAAGGCGGGAAAGGGTAAGACGCTACCTGCAGAATACATGCACAATACCTATAGTGAAGAAACGCAAAGCACAAACTCTGTAATGGAGAAAGACGTGCTGGTGCTTGATCCCAAAGATTGTCCTGATATGGTATACATGATCCCTTGTCCTAAGTCGCCACACGGTTGCGATGTAGATCCAACGGGTGAATATATTGTGGGTAGTGGTAAGCTTGCTGCGCTGATACCTGTGTTCTCTTTTACCAAAATTCAGAACGCCATTCAGAACAAGAAATTTGAAGGTGATTACTATGGTATTCCGGTAATTAAGTATGAAGAAGCCCTGCATGGCGAAGTGCAAAAGCCTGGTCTTGGCCCATTGCACACAGAGTTTGATGCTAATGGAAACGCTTACACTTCTTTCTTTATTTCTTCAGAAGTTGTGAAATGGAACATCAAAAGCCTGAAAGTGATTGACCGGTCTCCAACGTTCTATTCTGTTGGTCACCTGATGGTGCCGGGCGGTGATACCAGGAAGCCTTATGGTAAATACCTGATTGCTTACAATAAGATCACTAAAGACCGCTTCCTTCCTACTGGTCCGGAACTGGCACAGTCTGCACAGCTTTACTCTATAGAAGGTGAAAAGCTTAAACTGCTGCTTGATTTCCCAACCTTTGGTGAGCCGCACTATGCGCAAGCTATTCCTGCTGCGATGCTGAAGGATAAGAGTGTTAAGTTCTTTGATATCATGAAGAACAAACACCCGTACGTTGCTCTTGGAGAAAGGAAAACAAAAGTAGAACGCAAGGGCAACAGGGTAGATGTATATATGACCGCTATTCGCTCTCACCTCACTCCGGACAATATTGAAGGTGTATATGTAGGGGACGAGGTTTACTTCCACGTTACCAATCTGGAGCAGGACTGGGATATTCCCCATGGCTTTGCCATCAAGAACAACCCTAATGCAGAGCTGCTGATCATGCCTGGAGAGACTACAACGCTTAAGTTCGTGCCAACCAAGCAGGGTATCTATCCATTCTACTGCACAGACTTCTGTTCTGCACTACACCAGGAAATGTCTGGCTACCTGAGAGTGTCTCCAAAGGGCAGTAATGTGCCATTGAAATTCGGTACTAACGTTATCGACAGTACCAAAGCGACTGCTTCTAAATAATAGTTCTTTTAACCCATGGCAGTACGCTTCGTGTGTACTGCCATTATTATTCCACCAATGAAAAAGCTAACATTTTCCGGTAAAATCAGCATCATTGTCGTGATACTCTGTATCGCCACGCTATGGTTCTTCCCTATGTGGCGTATTGATCTTGCCGCACCGCAATATCCTGAAGGCATTTACATGAATATCTGGATCAACCATCTTTCCGGAGATGTGGACATCATCAACGGATTAAATCACTACATTGGGATGGCTACTATTCATGAAAAGGACTTCAAAGAGTTTGTTTATCTGCCCGTTACCTTAATGAGTTTTTGCGTACTTGGTTTAATCGTGCTCTTGTGGAACAGAAAAATCGGGTACTATATATGGACTTTTATTTTTCTCGCCATAGCAGCATTCTCCTTCTACGATTTTTATAAATGGGAGTATGATTACGGACACAATCTTGATCCACATGCGCCGATACAAGTGCCGGGAATGGCTTATCAGCCTCCTCTTCTGGGTTATAAAAAGATGCTGAACTTCGAAGCGCTATCGCAACCTGATATCGGTGGTTGGTTTTATATGGTCGCCGGCATCGTTATTGTCGTTGCCTGTTTTCTTGAATGGAAAAAATCTAAAACAAAATGAAAAACATTTCATTACTGACGGCCGTTTTTTTCTCCATACTGTTTGTCTCCTGCAAACGCACCTTTCAGCCTATTGAGTATGGCAAGGAAGCTTGCTCACATTGCAAAATGACTATCATGGACAAGAAATTTGCCTGTGAGATTGTTGACAAAAAGGGGAAGGTTTTCAAGTTCGATGATATGCTCTGCATGAAGGACTTTGCGAACGATAAAAAATTGAACGACGAGGAGCTTTTACTGTTCGTGGCGGACTATAAAAATCCCGATAGCAAGTTTCTTGATGTGAAAAATGCCTATCTGTTGCATTCAGAAGCGTTTAAAACACCCATGAACGGACATATTGCTGCTTTTTCATCGAGTGATGAAGTTTCAGGTTCGGATCAGACAAATGCTCAGCCCATCGACTGGAGCAACTTAAAATAAAGAGATGAAGAGATTATTCGGATTGTTTGCGCTTCTACTGTCGCCGTTGCTTTGCCTCGCTACGGTCACTAGGGTGCATCCCGGTAACAATAGCTTTAGTAAGGCCATTGCCGCTGCAAAGACAAATGACACTTTGCTTGTACAGCCTGGTGTGTATAAAGAGCACGACATTCTTATTAATAAGAAGCTAACCATTATCGGACAGCAATATCCAATCATTGATGGTGCCAACAAATCACAGATCATCTTTATTACTGCAGATTCAGTAGTGTTACAAGGACTGCAGGTGCAAAATACCGGTCGCTCCAGCATGACGGACATGGCTGCGATCCGTGTACAAAATGCCAATTACGCATTGGTGCAAAACAACAAAGTGCTCAACAACACTTACGGTGTGTATTTGCAGAATGCTACCTACTGCACGATACAGAACAATGAGATTCACTCTAATTCCAAAGACGAGCTAAACAGCGGCAACGGCATCCATGCATGGAAATGCAATAACCTGATCATTCGAAATAACCGGATCTCTGGTCACAGGGATGGTATCTATTTCGAGTTCGTCACTGAATCGCATATCATTAAGAATATCTCTACAAAGAATGTGCGCTACGGTTTGCATTTCATGTTCTCCCATAATGATACTTACACTTACAACCAGTTTGTCGACAATGGCTCCGGCGTAGCGGTGATGTATTCAAAGGGTGTCATCATGCTGCACAATACCTTTCGGTACAACTGGGGAGATGCTGCCTACGCTATACTGCTTAAAGAAATTGCAGACAGCAGGATAGAGCACAACCTGTTTATTAAAAACACTGTGGGCTTGTATATGGAAAGCACTACCAATATCGCTGTTGGCGAAAATCAGTTTATAGACAATGGCTGGGCTATTAAAGTGATGGCGAGCTGTGCGCAAAGCGATTTTGTAAAGAATAATTTTATCGGCAACTCTTTCGATGTGGCTACTAATGGCACTATGATGCTCAACAACTTTAAGCGCAACTATTGGGACAAGTACGATGGTTACGACCTTAACAGAAATGGCATCGGCGATGTACCTTACTATCCTGTCAGTGTATATGCGGTGCTTACGGAGCAGGTTCCGACTGCTATGATCCTGTACAGAAGTTTTCTTACTAATATTATGGATCAGGTGGAGAAGGTAATGCCAAGCATTATCCCCGATCAGTTGAAAGACGATGAGCCAAGTATGAAAAAATGGAAGTTATGATTCGTATAGAACAGCTAACAAAGACATTCGGAAAGTTTAAAGCGCTTGACAATATCAATCTTCATCTGGAAGAAGGACAAGCGATCTCATTACTCGGGCCAAACGGATCTGGAAAGACAACACTGATTAAATCCATTCTCGGCCTTGTCATTCCGGATAACGGAACGATCACTATCAATGATCATGTGGTGAAGAACGACTGGTCTTATCGCTCTCGCATTGGCTATATGCCGCAGATAGGGCGCTATCCAGATAATATGACCATAGAGCAGGTGATAAAGATGATCAAAGAGCTGCGGAAGGATTGCACCACCTATGATGAAGAACTGATCTACGGCTTCGGACTCGATAAGGTGAAGGATAAGACCATGCGCAACCTCTCCGGTGGTACACGTCAGAAGGTAAGCGCTTGCCTTGCGTTTCTTTTCTCCCCGGACATCTATATACTTGATGAACCAACCGCAGGATTAGATCCGGTATCCAGCGAACTGCTGAAGGAGAAGATGCTCAAAGAACGTGCTGCGGGAAAGCTAATTCTCATTACCTCTCACGTACTTAGCGACCTGGAGGGTATAGCAAGCCATATCATCTATTTGCAGGACGGCAAACTTATGTTTTACAAAACTGTGGAACAACTACAGGCTTCCACAGGCGAAGAAAAACTGAATAAAGTAATAGCGCAGGTAATGAAGACCCAACTGCCTGCTTTCATACAGAACTAATCATGAAGACCATCGTAAAATATGTGCTGCTCGATCTTTTAAGAAATAAGATCATCCTTGTTTATACCATTATCCTTGCGGTGCTGGCGGTAAGTGTGCTGAATCTTGATAGCAACCCGTCCAAAGGATTGCTAAGCCTGCTGAACGTGACACTGCTGTTTGTGCCAATCATCACCATTCTGTTTTCCACTATCTATTTTTTCAATTCTATAGAGTTTACCGAGCTGTTGCTGTCGCAACCTATAAAGAGGCAAAAGGTACTCCTTGCAGAATACTTCGGTGTGGCGCTTTCCCTTGCTGCTGCCTTTGCTATTGGTGTTGGTTTGCCGCTGCTGTTTCTCGTATCTGGTACGGAATCGCTGGTGCTGGTGATGGCCGGTGTCTTACTCACGCTTATATTTTCTTCACTCGCGCTGCTCATCTTCGTAAAGTCTAAAGACAAGACAAAAGGTATAGGTATCGCTATTGTAGTTGCACTGTTCTTTTCGCTTTTGTTCGATGGACTGCTCCTTGGTTTCATCCTTTCATTCAGCGACTATCCTATCGACGAGGCAGTAGTAGGCATCATCGCCTTCAATCCTATTGACCTTGCACGGGTGCTGATGTTGCTGCAGCTCGATGCCGGCGTGCTGATGGGATACTCTGGCGCACTGTTCCAAAAGTTTCTCGGCTCTGCTGCTGGTAGCATTTTTTCCGTTGCCTGTATGTTGTTTTGGGTGGCTGTACCGATGCTTCTTTCTGTAAGAATATTCAGAAGGAAGGATTTGTAGTGGTTAGCGGTTGGAAATGGTTGGATGGTTGTTGGAAGAGGTAGGAGGACTATTGCATATAGTTGGATAAGTGGGTATTAATTGCTGTGAGCGCTCTTCCTTTTTGCTGCCGAAAGAGCATCTATAGCATATACGGGCTGTTATTATGTCCAGTGCATCCGTAAGAGAACATGCTCCATAGCATTCCCTTGCCAATAGTGCTTGCTGCCTCAATCCTCGTTGAAGGTCATCTCATGCTGATCTCCTTGGAAGGGAATGGCATCCAGGTAGATCGTCACGTCAACATGCCATCACCCATCACTTTACCGGCTCATAATAGAGTAGCTCAGCGCCGCCGCTAAATGTTTTGGTCTTCAGCAGTTTTAGGTCAAGTCTGTTGTTCACATTCTTAAACAATGGCAAACCGCCTGCTGCTACCACCGGGTGAATGCACAGTTGATATTCATCTATCAGATCGAGGTTGGTGAGAGATACAATCAGGCTTGGGCTGCCTACCAGTATAGGCTTACCTTCCTGCTGCTTCAGGGCAAGCACCACCTCTTTGATTGGTTTTTCGGCCAGCTTTGCACTTTCCCATCCTGTATCTTTCAGCGTGTGGGAAAAAACGAGCTTCGGTGTCCTGTCCATTACCACCGCAAAATCGTCCATAGATTTATTGCCGGAAGGCTCCTTTACCAGTGCCTGCCAATACTGCATTAGCTCGTATGTCTTTCTTCCGTAAAGAATAACGCCTGCGGTATCCAGCAGTTCAGCGTAATGGTAGTGTATCTCTTCATCGGGGATGACGGCTGTATGGTCGCAAAACCCATCGAGGGTCATGTTAATTGCCGCAATTACTTTTCTCATATTGCTTTGGTTTGTGGCTTGTCAGGCTTTAGTGAATGACGGTGTACGTCTGTTCCCGGGTCGGGCGGTGATGGATGTACAGCCACTAAATATAAGCACCTTTTCGTTGTGTATAGTGTCCGCTTTTCTTCCATCCGCGTAAGATGCCTGAGTATCGCTCGGGTTATCAATAGCGCTCGAAAGGGCCGCCATCGCAACAGGCGGTATACCGTCCTTTGCAATCAGGGAGGCTGGCGTCTCAGGGGTGGCGCGGGTGCCTAATTTAACGAAGTAGTCGCTTTTCGCATTAATGTGATAGGACATTTTGATACAGCTGGCAGATCCTGGCCGAACATTGTGGGATATCACAGCAGCTTCTATCGTTTTATTGCTTTTGGATGTAAACATGGGGGCGGCTATACAGGGAATCGAAAAAGGGTAACTCAGGTAGCGTGCGCGGTATGATATGGCCTCATGTGCTCTGCTCTGGTTCGTGCCCTCACGAACCGACCGAGATCACAGCGATGCAACCACGGCAGCGCAGAAAGCATAGGGACATACTTACCGTTTCCCTACGAATCCATAGCGTAGGGTCATGTCGTACTTGTGTTGGTAAACAAGTTTAACGCTATCCGATTCCATCGAACAGATAAAGTTGCGGGCCCTGTTCATGTCTATCTTCGAGCGCGATAATTTTAACAGCTGTTCGTTCCCTATATTGAAGTAAAGAGAGTCCTTCGTTAGCTTACAAATATTTACTGACCTGAAATCTTCATCCTTAATTATTGCAATGTCCCTCGGGTGTATGTTCCCTTTCTTAAGCTCGTCTTTGAGAAACGGTTGCAGCGTCAGATAAGAGCAGTTGCCATGCCACATTAAGGGAATCAATAAGGTGGAGGCGGCATACTTGTCCTCCAGTTCATATTGGCTGCTTGTGATGTTGTAGTAATCTTTATACACCTTATAATAATACATAAGGCCGCTATGATACACGCCGAGCTCCGTTAAAATATCATTCTGATCAACACCGATCTGTCTATCACTGGGAATGCCGTATTTCTTAATCAATTCCAGCAGCTTTCCCAGTTCAGCTTTGTAGGCTAGCCTGTACCTGCTGTTGCAATGTTGCAGGCTTTCTCCGGCCACACAGTTTTTCTGTGCCTGATCCAACGCATACAGCTTCGTGACTTCTGCCAGAAGGTCTTTATTGATTCTCGTAAGGTAGTGCGGTCTGTTTTGCGCTATTAGTTTGTCTATAGAGTCTTTATTATCGCCATAGAAGTTCGACTGCAGAATGTATTGAAAGTGGCTTAGATTGCTTGTGTTTAATCCATTCTTTGTCGCCTTTTCCATGAACTTCATGAAATAGTTTTCGTCGTGAAGGAAGATTGCCAATTGCATTGCGGTATAGCAATCCTGCAGGTAAACGAAATCGTAGTGATCAAATAAGTTGCGATAGCGGGCTAGTATTTTTTTTGATGTGTCTCCTTTTTGAAAGAAATCGTTTTCAATATTCCTGATGCACTCATGATAGTATAGATAATCATGTTGATCTTGTGCATGACAGTTACATGCCAAAAACATCATTATCAGGAATGCAGAAAAGCTATTTCTCATATAGCGTTGTACGGGCCACTATGCTGAGCAGCTAGTTAACGTATCAATATACAAAGATGCTTCGACAAAGCGATTTGTGAAGACACGAATCATGCTGAGCCTGTCGAAGCATCGCTTAATGATAGCACAATACCAGGTCTTCGACAGGCTCAGACCGACATACTCTTCGACAACCCTTCGACGAGCTCAGGATGACAACCGCCTTCAACAACCCTTCGACATGCTCAGGGTGGCAACCAACTTACTTTACCATATCCGCCAATTGCATAGCCACTTCGCTGCCGAGTGCGACGCCCATACCTCCAAGACGAAAGGCGCCGAACACCTTGTCAGAAAAAGCCTTTACTACCGGCTGCTTTGTGGCGCCAAACGCCATAATGCCCGACCATCGTTGCGCAATCTGGAAGTGCACCCCAGGAAGAATGATCTGCTGCAGTTTTGTTTCAAGATCAAGTTGAATACGTTCATTAAGGTCGAGCGTGGTGGTAGTCTCCCCTTCAAAATCAAGGTTCCTTCCTCCCCCCAGCAACACCCTTCCGTCTATCTCGCGGAAGTAATAATAGCCCTGGTCGAAGTGATAAACGCCTTTAAACTTCAATCCATTTATGGGCTGTGTAATCAATACCTGTCCGCGGCCCGGTGTCACATCTTCATCGGGAAAGAACTGGGGCGTAAAAGCGTTGGTGCAAAAGACGGCGGTGCGACTATGCAGCATCAATACCTCATTGCGAAACGGATCCTTTACCTCTATCATCACCTTATCCCCAACCTCTTCAAAAGACATTACCTCTGCACCCGTAAGGATCATTACACCCGCTTTCAACGCATGCGATAGTAGTGCTTTCAGCATCTTGCCTGTGTTCAGTTCGCCTTCGCAGGTATTTTCGATCAGTGCAGTTGTATAGCTTTGGGAGAAGCCGAACGCTGCAATCTTCTCACTGCTTAGCTTGAATGGCGGTATCTGTGTGACGGGTAGCAGCAATTGATTGAGATAATCAATCTTATCCAAAGCCCCCGTTTCCTGGCTGCTGATCAGTTCGTAGCTGCCATTTGCCGCATAGCCTATTGTAGCATCGCCCAGCCTGTGGCGCAATCTTTCCAGTCCCTTCTTTCTTGACTCAAATAGAAGGAAGACCTCCTCTTCAGTCATAGTTTGCAGATCTGCAAGCAGTTCCGTAACGCTACCCATACATGCAAAGCCTGCATTGCGGGAGCTGGCGCCCGTTGGCAACAAACCCCTTTCCAATATGAGCACATCAGCAGACGGAAACCTTTCTTTTAGTTCAATAGCAGCGCTTAGTCCTACGATACCCGAACCGATAACAATATGATCGTAGTAGCTAAAGCTTTGCTGCTCCCAGTAACTTAACATGCCATAAAGATAAAGGAGTGGTTGGATAGTACATTTTGCCGTAATGTCCGCAATTATGCGATGGCATAAATCTATAGCAACGTTTGGGGTATAAAAGTCACCTTTACCATCTAAAGCAAGAGCTATGGAATTAGGCATCGGAATGTTTGGCGATCTGCGGATTGGCAAAGACGGCGTGGTACAATCTACGCAAGAGCGACTGCAGGAACTGATTGAAGAGATAAAGCTGATGGATGAGGTCGGCCTCGACTTCTTTGGCATCGGCGAGCACCACCGTCCCGACTATGCAGTGTCCACGCCGGAGATCATCGTGGCAGCTGCTGCTACTGTGACAAAGAATATTAAGCTTGGAAGCGCTGTGTCGGTGCTCAGTTCCTCCGATCCGGTGCGGCTTTACCAAAGCTTTGCCACTGCAGACCTGATATCAGGCGGAAGAACGGAACTGATGGTGGGAAGAGGAAGCTTTACAGAGTCGTTTCCGTTGTTTGGCAACGACCTTGCTGACTATGATGCGCTGTTTGAAGAAAAGCTCGAATTGCTGTTGCAGATAAACAAAGAGAGACGCATCACCTGGAGCGGAAAGTTTCGTCCACCGCTGAAAGATCAGGAGGTGCTTCCCCGGGCTGTGAACGATAATCTGGATATATGGGTAGCTGTTGGCGGCACACCAGAGTCGGTGCTTCGCGCTGCAAGGCTTGGCCTTCCGGTCATCTTTGCTATTATCGGTGGGAATCCCGCACAATTCAAACCTCTTTTCGAGTATTACAAAGATGCCTGGAAACACTTTGGACATAGCTTCGACAACTTTCGTGTAGGAGTACACATGCATTCCTTCTTCGGCGAAGACAGCAGTCAGATAGCAGATGAATACTATCCGCTTTACGGCGCACAGATGAACCGTATTGGCAAGCAGCGTGGATGGCCGCCTTATCAGAGGCAACAGTTTGACTATGGTCGCGGCCCGGATGGACACCTATTGATAGGAGACGCGAACGAAGCGATAGATAAGATACTCCGGATGAAGGAGCTGTTTGGTCTCACACGCTTTTCCGCACACATGGATGTGGGTGCGCCATCCCACAGCGCAATGATGAAATCAATAGAAATATTCGGAACTAAGATTGCACCGAAGGTGAGAGAAGCGGTGGGAAGCTGAGGAGTGGGGAAGTTGAGGGGTGGGGGGAGTTGAGGAGTTGATCGTGAATCTGTTTTCCTTTCTCTACTGCGACCCTTCACCACTTCACCACTCCTTCACTCCTTCCCTTCTTTAACGTTCCATAAAGAAATTTTTACGCATCTTTGGTTATAACGATGAACGTCAATACACATACACGATTTGAAAAAGCTGCTTTCTGCCACCAGGCGAATAGCACGCGCTCGTGTGTTCATCCGCAGCACTTCAATTGCTTTTGCAAAAAGCTGTACTATCTGTCCAACTTCAAGGACTTTAATACCACGGCCCCGGTCCTGTAACGCAAGTACAAAAAGGCTCCGGGGATTTACCTGAGTAATATCCTTTTTTTAAATTTTTAAACTGGTCAACATGTTGCGAAATCCTTTTTGGACTTCGGCAACAGGCATATTCTTTTGGGCAGTTTTCATTCCGAACGCTGCCGTCCTGCTTGCCGCATTTTTAATCAGCCATTCCTGGTTTTGGATCTTATTGTTTACGATCTCCTTCTCCATTTTGGTAATGGCAAAGAATCAGAAGGAGCAGTTCTTAAAATCGTTCTATCAGAAGAAGCGAGTACAGTGGCGCAAACGGCCGCTATCACAACACAGCGAAAAAGCTGCTGATCAAACAGCAGATTATTTATAAAAACTAAATCTTTTTTTATGGATGTAACAAGGAATACGGTAGTCATTACCGAAGAAGATTACAGAATGTTGAAACCTTTCACCGACAGAATGCCGGATAAGGCACAGGAGATGTCGCTGGCCTACGAGATAGGAAGAGCCGTCATCGTGAAGAAAGAGGCATTCCCGTCGCATGCAATCAGGCTTAACTCGAAAGTGTCTGTTCTTGATCTGGAAACGAACAAGAAGATGCAGTTTCGCATCGTAATGCCTGAGAACGCAGACATGCGCCAGTCGAAGATATCTGTGTTGACGCCGATGGGTACGGCATTACTGGGCTTCAGGAAGGGAGAGGAAATAAAATGGAAGGTGCCTGCAGGAATGAAGAGTTTCCGCATACTGGAGGTAGATAATAGCTAGCAAAAAAAGCGCAAGATGGTGATTGCACCTGTAAACCCCTATCTTTTTTGTTCTCTCACCTGCTATGAGTTGCCATTGAACGCGAACAC
>DATJDP010000221.1:0-13268 GCA_035497355.1 Flavipsychrobacter sp. | reverse complement strand
GCAAAGGTAATGTTTTATAAAGAGGCACAAACTTTGCGGATTTCTATCATTCAACAATAAATACTTTCTTTGACTATCAAAATCAAGCGATGAGGAAACAACTACTTCTTGCAGGCATTTTCATAAGCGTCTTATTCATTACTTCCTGCGCTCCAAAAATCTACCTCCCTGACCGCACGAATGCGCCAATGCTACGGGAGGCGGGTGAAGTGAAGCTTACATCATCGTTAAAGGTTCAGAATAATGCGAATGCCCGCCATACTGTCTTCAGTCCTTCTTTAGATTTTGCAGCATCGCCCATTCAGGGACTTGGTATTATTGCCAGTTACCGTAGCACCAACCGCTACTCTGATGAAGAGGACATGTATGACTATAATTACCAGGATAGCATTCGTTACACTGGCCATCGGTTCGAGTTTGGGGCTGGCTATTACCTTCCATTTGGCAACAGAGGGTTGTTTGATATTTATGGAGGGGTAGGCTTCGGTAAATTGGAACGGAGCAACCTGCGGAATTATTTCGGCAACTACGATGCTAAATACTTTCAGATATTTCTGCAGCCAAGCATTGGCTTTTTTGCCGGCGAGGTGTTTGATATGAGCGGCGGCGTGAAGCTCAATTTCCATCGATACTCCGACTTTACAGCCGACACTGCGAGCCTTCGATATGACTTTACCGACCCTCAAACGGACATTGAAGATCAAACCTTTTTGTTGCTCGGCCCCTTTATGAATCTGAATGTAGGCTACAAATATGCCAAGTTCAATCTTCAGTTCGGTGCCAACTTCTCGGCTACAAAGCCTTATCTGAGGATCGAATCTCCGTTTTATCTTTCGATGGGGGTGACGTTGGGACTTGCACCAAGGTTTTGGAAAGGGGAAAGATAGGGGTTTCCATACTTTTCTTGCATTTGAAGAAACAGTGCTCGTTGTACTATATGAACGTCTTTCAAGATAAGAGTGAATTTTTTAAATATGTAAAGACAACAAAGACAGCGGTAGTGGCTGGTTACATAAGGGAAAAGGTTAACGACATAGGCGCAATGTTCAACTACATAGAGGGAAAGGCAAACGACATAGAGCCAATGTTCAACGACATAGACAGAAAGGCTAACGACATAGAGCCAATGTCCAACTACATAGACAGAAAGGCTAACGACATAGAGTCAATGTCCAACTACATAGACAGAAAGGCTAACGACATAGAGTCAATGTCTAACTACATAGACAGAAAGGCTAACGACATAGAGTCAATGTTCAACTACATGGACAGAAAGGCTAACGACATAGCAGCAATGTTCAACTACATGGACAGAAAGGCTAACGACATGGCAGCAATGTTTCAACTACATAGAGCAAAGGGGAACGCCATAATAGCTGGTTATCTCCATAGAGACAAAACACGGAGATTACAAGCACTTGATAAAGCAGCAACTTACTCCAGCATTTTCTTTCGCTGCTCAGGGGTGGGCAGCAGACACACCTTTTCCCTAAAAATGCGCTGCCTATATTTGGCAACAAGGTCATAAACAAGATCGCGCAGAGCCGTCGGCACGATAGCTAAGATGCGACTGAGCAGAACATAGCCGGGACTTATAGAAGCTAGTATGTTTAGTACCGCTGTTGACTTGCTAAAGATCTTACCTCCTACAGTAAAGTACACACTACTCTTTCGGGAAGCATCTACACCAAGGGGCTTTAGATACTGCTGCGCAAAAGCTGACTGTAAGGGAGAGAAATAAATATCTTTAATATCCTTGTTCATGATGAACATGATCAGTCGGTTGCAGAGCATACAGTCTCCATCATAAAAAATAATTTTCCGGTCATCTTGTTCCATCACGAAGCTGTTTTAGCAGCTTTCACCGCTATTGAGCAAAGATAAACCTAAGTGTGAGTCCTGCCCTTGTCGTGGTAATGGGATAAGAGCTGGACACATAAGGAATGCTCTGGCGCCTGTCGTAGAAGAAATGGAGCGTAAGCTTATCATTTACGATATAGTCAATTGATGGAGATATGGTGATCACTTTTTGTCCGCGTGTGGTAATGTCTATATTCTGCGCCAGATAGCTGTTGGCAGTTTTATCATCTCTCAGGCTAATGTCCATCTTTACATTCAAATCATTTTTCAGTGTTCTTACGCCAAGTATTTCAAACGGCAGCCTTAACCCACGGATCCTGTAGCCTAACCCAAACGTGTAATCCGTGCTCTTCGTTTCGCTTACCTGATAGTCCACAAGACTTAAACTTACTGTGCGTGATTTACCATACTGGAAACGGAGGGTAAGATTGTTGCGGAAAGAGGCATCGAAACCTATGAGCGGATTGAATTGTTCTGTAATGGTAAGGTTAGGAACCTGGAAAAACGGAATATAGTTGCCTGAGTTGGAATCGATGAATGACGGATAGCCAAGATTGAACATATCTACATAGTACAGAGAGCTTGCAAAGCTGTTCAAAGACATTCTGGAATCGTAGTTATGGTTTATCACAAAATTGTTCATGTGCTCCTGGAAGAATGGGATCTTGGTAAGGCCATTGTAGGTAATCCTCCAATTTGGCAATGGCAGATAAAACCTGAACGGATTGCTCTTAATGTTATCTGAGTTGCTATAATCCACAAGGGCAACGCTTTCAGCGCTCTTTCCGGTATATGCCGCAATAAATGCAGGAACCAAAACATCCTGAGAAAAACGTGTATATCCTTTCGTGTACCCCGGATCATTCGGATCCATTGTTCCGGCCGTATATGGGTTGCTATTGCCCAGACGGCGGGAAATGGTGGTTCTATTGTCAAGGAAAGCCTGGTAAGGCCCTGTTCCCGGTCCTGAGTTCTGGAACATGGTCTTCAGCGCAATCGTTGTAATGTTGAATGCGCCACTTTCATAAGGACTCAAATGGTTGAATCCGCCGACACCTGTGTCTTTAAATAGCTCGCTGTGAGACTTGCTGAACGTTTGCTGCAAGGTCAGATCAATACGAAGATCAGGAATAGGTTCCACCGTTGTCTGTATAGAAAGGTTCTTCGAGTATTGCTGTTGAAACTGTGAATTAAACAGTGAATCTGTTGATAGCACTCCATCAATCGCTTTTTGCTCAAGCCAGCTTCTGCCGGGCTGATAACCAAAGGCAAATCCGTATCCGGGCTGTCCGCTCAGATTATTAACACCGACGAATCTTGTGCTGTCCATATAGCCAGGCAATACCGTTCCTGCCTGCTCAGAGTAGTTAATAGAAGTTCTCTTCACCATCGTCAGCAACCGCCCTGCAATTCTCTCTGCATCGCTTACCTGAGGTACAGAATTTCTTCTGGCTTTCCTTCTTGCTTTACGTTCTTTCTTACGCTTTTCCTTTTCTGCTTTTTTCTTCGCGGCCTCCTGCCCTTTTTGAATTTGGCGTAAAGAGTCTATCTGATGATCCGACAAATTAGTAATATCTACCCCTGCGATCATCGTTGGTGATTTCTGATCTGCATTTTTATCCTCCTTTTTGTCATCTTTAGGAGCGTCTGCATCCTTTACAGGCACTTCGTCAGGCGCAGCATCTGGCATATCACGCGATACCTCTTTTCCAGGCACACTTTGTATCCCATCTTTTTTCCCTTTAAGCCCCCCGCCTAAAGGAGCATTCTCCTTTTTTTCATCATTTTTGCTTCCACCACCGTTTTTCGGCGTTCGGGGCTTCGGCTGATTTACTGCGCGCAGCCAGCGTTGTTTGTTATACAATGCACGGAAGTCAAGTTCGCCGTTCACCTGAATGCCCTGAGTGTTTCCTATGGTGTTACCAAGAGTACGTGCCAATTGAGATGCAGCGGTGTAATTATAGCTTGCGCTGTAGTTGACACGAAGGTTTGTCCAATCTGTTAATGGCAGCTTTTGCAAAGGGACGTTATAGGCTGCACCAAAAGTTTGAGCAAAAGCCGTATTTCTTCCAAAGCTTGAAATGCCGTCCCACAGAGAATCCTTTTTCGCGGCAGTATTGATGCGTCCGTAAGGCTCATCTATTCGCGACTGATTGGTTGCATGGTAATCGAAAGAAAGAGATCGGGTCAGCTCCCAGCGAAGGTTGTAGTCTCGCATCCAGGTAAAGTTCTTATAGTAGGTTGGCTCTATGGTTGCTATGCCATCGCCTACACTTCTTACCTGTGTTTCATCCATTATCCTATTCAACTCAGTACGGAAAGTGAAATTGGATGGAAGTGGATTGAAGTTGAAATCTTTAATTAGTGAGAACCATTTGGAGCGCGACTTAATAAGACTCTTGAACGGCTCAATAGGTTTTGATTTTATATTGTAAGTATAGCCCAAACCGAGCTTTTGGTTGGTCAGCTCATCACCTTCAATCAGCGGATTGCGCTTAAACTGACGATTGTAGGCGTAGCTCAGATCAAAATTTTTGACGCTCCATGGTTTAGGTTTCGCATTCTGTTTATCCGGATTACCGAGTATTCTTACATTCGAAAGATTGAAGCTGGTAATAGAAGTGAAATCCTGTGCGGCCTTCTTCATAGAATCCTTCTGCGCCTGGTCGCGTGCGCGGCTCAGCTCGTCTTTAAACTTCACATCCAGATCATACGGATCGTACTGAGGATTACTCACCGACTCTGTATAACCGAAAAACACCGGAAGCTGCACGCCCCAGCTACGAGGCATCAATTTTCCGACATTTAAGTTAGTAGATGCATCATATTGATAAAAATTATCCCGGAAGCGTTGGTTTAACTTTTGATCTATATTTCCGTATCCCTGCGTATGCATGCTACCACTCAGCCGCACACTACCAAGGTCCGCCAACTGTACATTCAGCTTTCCTGTTGCTGCATAGCCTGGCTTCTCGTTGAGGCCGGTCATGCGAAGCTCATTAAACCATACTTCAGTGCATTTAGGGAGGCCATCATCTGCAGGGCTATTAGCGGTCTTTTTAGGATTCAACACACCAAGCATTATGGTTTTAGCGTCTCCGATATTAGGATTACCAACCACCATTATGGTATTGCCTTTGCTATCTGTGACGCTGTAAGGAATATAAGAGGGAATGCCTTTGGTGTTCCGTTCTGTCTTGGCATTCACCAGGTCATTCAGCGCCACATCCATCATGTTTTGTTCCGGCCATATCTGCGTTGCGTCCTTACTGCCAGGGGCGGTAACCTTTAGTGGAATCTGGTATTCATAATAGTTGTCAGTAAAGTCACTTCCCAGACGGATAAATCCACGAACATCTCCATCTTTCAATGGTGTTTGATTTTCCTGTGTTTCTGCATGAATAAACATACGCAGTCTACCGAACTGACGCATGTCGACGCCTACTTCTTTGAACACAGCCCGGGCGTCCCCATCCGGCAGATGACAAACCTGCAGCGACAGCGCCTGTTCATTGAGTTGAATTGACTGATTATTTGCCGTTTGACTTTGCTGTCTGTCTACACCCGGTGGGATAACATATGGGATGGGGGCTCTGTTACTGTTCTCCTCAACGCTCACAGAGGTTACGGTGAAGTCAATATTTTTCTGATCCTCTTCTGGTATCACCTCTCCTGGTGTCTGCAAGGAAAACTGGTAACGGCGCCACTGATTGCGACCCAATTCAAGACGCGCAAAACGTAAAATAGCGCTATCCTGAAAACCAGTGAGGAACATACGCATAAACCGTATAGATCTAAAGTCGGAGATATTTCCAACTCTATGATCATACTCCCGAATAGGAACTTTAAACTGGTACCAGCTCTCGTCCTCATAAGTTCCGTTTGGCATTTTTACGCCCCGGGTAGTTACTTTATCAACGATATAATTAGTACCCACCTGCATCTTGCTCGGAGTAATATCCACACGATACTGATAATAATCTTCAGACTCATTCAGTGTATTATCTCTGTTAATGTCTTCCGATTCCGGAATGTTCGTGGCAGCATTGGAATAAGTCTGCGATGCTCCGGCGATCGGAGAGTTACCATTAGGGTTATTAAACTTCTTATAGCGTTGCAGGATACTAGCCTGTGCCTGATCCCACTCACTGCCCCGGTAGTAACGGTAGTCGTCCGCGGCAGGGTCTGCATCTATTTCGGCCTTTACTCCCGGATCAATTCCCGGCAGATTGTTTACTGAATTCAGGAACATACTGAATTTTGCTTTTTCCTCGTCATCATCCAATCCATCATAACCCACATCCTGCACCTGCCGCGCACTCGCATCATTATCAAATGCGCGCACTATTTGCGTCTGCAACTGGGGGGTAAAGCCCCATACACTCGACTCAAGTTGCGCGGGGTTTTTAGGATAGGGAATACCGTTTTCGAAAAACTTTCTGGAATCCTTCAATACATCTTCTGAAACATCGCCGAGATCAATATAAAGAGCTCCGCCATTAGTATTCGGTCTGTTAATGAATGGATCCATTATCCAGAACTCGATATATTCTACATTCGATTGTTCAAAATCACTATAGTCTATTGCCCGCTGAATACCACCCCAGCGTTGCTCCGGATTTGGAAGAGTACCGTCCGTGTTCAGCTTGCCGTCGAAATTGTAAGGTCCTCTTTCCCTTGGATAGAAGCCAAGATCAAAGGTAGTCAGCGTGTTTTGAAGCGTCCGCAGCGACTTATTAGGAAATACATCTTGTTGTTCTACAAGCCGGATATAGTGCTGGTCGGGGTCTTTCTTCACAAAATCCGGAATACCACCGATAGCATCTATCAATGAAGGCTCTATAGAATACCATGCAAGTCTTGCACGGTTCTTTCCGTAGTCCAGATTGTTTACCAGCGACGCTTCAGGGAATAGTTCCTTTCCGTTTATACCAATAGCTCCTACCGGAGTAGACGCCAGCGACCATGCCTGTGCAGGCAGCCGAAGGTCAATACCGCTTCTTGTTCCTTCAAAGTCGTCAATATAAACAGCTCCCTCTGGGTCCAATGCATTGATCTGCTTAGGATGGCCCGGGAATAAACCTGCGACCTCTGCCGATGCGGTCACAAATGAGGAGGCCGTAGTGGAGTAAATTGGTAGCTTATCTAACAAGCGTGTCAGGCCTGGCGCCTCCGACTGATAATTGGCGTCCAATCCCAGCACAGTATTCTTAATCGGGTCTTCGCCAAAAGTCGTCTTTTGTGTAAAGGGACGTTCCGTGAGGCGCATGAAGGTACCGCCAAGTGATACCTTGTTATTTAGATAGTAATCAAACCTTGCCCCCATGAAGTTTTGCTGTTGAAAACCAAATGTGGCGTTGTCTTCATACTGTACATTGATGGGAAGGCCAGAGTTAAGGATACCCGTGTTCAATATCTTTAGCCTTCCAAGACCGTAATCGATCTGATAGTCGGCGTTTTCAATCAGCTTTTGACCACCGGCAGTTACACTTACCGAGCCAGGGGGAATGTTGAAACCACCCAGAAATATTTCCGATGAAGAAGCGGATTTGTAAGTACCGCGAATGACGTATCGGTTGTTTTGCTGAAACTGTCGTGCTATGGTTTTGGTAGAGTCATATAGAATGGTATATAAATACTTTCGCTCCAGTTGCGGATTAGCTCCGATGGCAGGTGCCAGATCACGGCCAAACGGCTCGAGCACAGGAAACATGATCTTTCCCTGCTGTGTATTTATGGTAATGCCGTCCACGAAGTCGAAAATCCCATCTGGCTGCGGATCATTCTGGTAGTTCAGCCGGTCAAGGTTCAGGAGTGTCAATAATGGAACGCCTTTATTGGGGCCATCGGGGAGGTAGCGAATTTCTCCGCCGCCCGGGTTCTGATACAAAACGTTTAGGCGAAAGTCCTCTTTGCTCACTCCTAAGCCTCCAAGTGCATAAACGTTTTTCATCATCAAATCCCAAATTGGTAGCGTAGGTCGTGATGACACTCCTTTTAACAACTTGAGGTAAAGCACTTTGGTGTTACTTGAATCCGGAGGCAGGTCTTCTGCAAACTCACCGACCTGGTAGGTCTTTCCGTTGAATGTATAGCGGTAGGCCACAGCAAGGATGTCGCTGGGATTGAGTGTTGTATTAAGAGAAATATAACCCAACTGCGGATTGAAGGAGTATTCGGAAGTGTTCAGCTTCCTTGCGGTAACCTTTTCATAATCTGTACCCTGATCCAAACCCTGATTTTGCGCGTTTTTAATAGCATTAATCTGAAGCCTTCCACTGGGGTCTTGAAGTAAGCGGTCATAAAGCTGGTTAGAGCGGTTGTCTGCCGGAACGGTAGAACCAACACTGCTGCCCATAAGGCTTTGGTGATATGGATTCTTTTCACCCAGATCCATGAAACCCATGATATCGCGCACGCCATCTACAGCACCGGTGTTATTCGTCACCCAGACTTCTATTCTGCTAATATTTACAAGGGAACTTAAAACAGGGAAGTTTTTTAAGGCGGTATTATAATTATCGTGGAAATATTGTGCTAAGAGAAAGTGCTTGTTTTCTTCATATTCATCAGCTTTGATCGCGAATTGCTGTGTCTGCGATCCGCCTTGTATCGTTAGGCTCTGACGTTTTGATTTTTGTTGTGATAAGGCGGCAGTAACCCAGAGCTTACCAAACTGCAGCTGCGTTTTGATACCAAATAGGGACTGAACACCGCTTATTAGCCCACTATTTAGGGGGAAGCTCACATTACCGGCTTCTATCTTTTTAATAATCTCATCTTCTTTGCCGGTGTACTCCAGCTTTTGCATGTTCTGATAGTCAAAGGTCGCCTTGGTGTTGTTGCTGATATTCAATTTGAGCTTATCACCAACTGTTGCCACCAGGTTGATGTTCATGTCCATGTCAAAATCAAACACACCGTATTTCTGGGCACGCTGAACCAACGTAGGATTCTTGATGTTTTGCCAGTTACCACCTACCGTTACATCCACATTTCCCTGCGGTCGAACAGAAATGGTGGTACCTCCAAAGATTCTATCGAAGATGCCTTCCTTGTACATGGTAGGCAGGGATGGCTTTTTATTGAATAAGGTCAATGCATCCATTCTACGTTTCCAGTAGCTCCGTTCATCTTTCTGACCACGGTATTTCAGGTATTCATCCATGGTCATATAAGTAGGATTACGATAAAATTCATCACCTACTTTTTCAGACAGATAATACCGGTTCTCTTCAGGGTCGTATTCTACTGATTTTTGAATATTGGAAGGATCGGCAAGATCAATGCTGGACGGCGTTTTATCATACAGCGGATCACCTGTACGATCATAGATCGGGAAAACAAGGGGTGAGTCAATATTAACGGCGGGAGTATCGGGTTTAGGGTCAGGATCAGGATCAAAAGGAGAACGAAAACCTCGCGCAGCAGCATGCGCAATTGCTACCACGGCAACCAGAAACAGCAAAAATTTATACCCGAAATTGCTAGTTTGCTTCAATCAATTAGGTTTATAACTCTCGTAAAGCCTGTTTAATTAATTCTTCCACCGACAACGTAGAAGCATCTTTTATCTTTTTAACTGCACTTTCTGCCATATTGCGGTTGATACCCAAATTCACTAAAGCATTTAACGCATCCTGAGTGGTTGTATTGTGCACTGCTACACCGGGAGTCTCCATATTTTTCGCATTTACAAGCTTTCCTTTCAGTTCCAGCACTATCCTTTGCGCTGTTTTAGCACCAATTCCCTTTACCCGTTCCAGCGTCTTCACGTCGTCCGTTGCCACTGCTCTCTCCAATTCCTCAGGCGTAAGGGAAGATAGGATAATTCTGGCAGTTCCCGCTCCTACACCATTGATACCGAGCAACTGGCGGAATGTTGCTCTTTCCTGCTCGTCTGCAAACCCATATAGTACCCATGCATCTTCCCGTATCTGTAAATGGGTATAGAGACGGCACTTCTCAAGGTGCTGTATTTTGGCGAAGGTCTGTAACGTAATATTTACTTCGTAACCGACGCCGTTTATAGATAAGTATAGTAATGACGGAGACTTGTACGATAAGACTCCTTCCAGATAAGCAAACATAAATTGATATTCTCTTTTCTCTAAAAATGTGTTGCCCTGGTGAAGGCTAAAAAAGAACGGTATGCTTTTCTGCATACCGCCCTGTAAATTAATTAATATCATTCAATTTTAGAACCACCATGGCGTCTTTTTGCTAGGCACTTTAAAAATTAAGGTAACACCAAATGTAGAATAAGAATCTTTGTTGGAAGCGTTGCCCCTGTTGTCACCAACATTGTGGTGAAGACTAGGATCTATCTGCCAGCTTCTATCCTGCAGATCTGCTGCAAGGCTAGCTTGCTGAGGCGTAAGGTAAGTGCTATATAAATTTGGATCTACATACTTTCCGCTTACATTATCCAGGTAGTCTGTAAAGGTAAGGCGGTACAGCCACTCAAACCCAAAAGCAAGACGCTTGCCAATGTCCCATTTTACACCAATTCCTGCAGGTACTTCAAGCTGCCATAAATTGTATTCAGGTTGAGAGTCTTTGTACACTTCAGAAGGAAGACCATTAGCTTCAATATTGTAATCGTGCAGATTCACGTACCCATAGTCTTTTCCATTCCTGTCTACATAGCTTGCTGTAGGCTTGAAGTGAAAATAGCCGACGCCTAACAAAAGATAAGGCTGAAACCGTTTCCTCGCCCCTGCGCTTTCGTAATTGAACCGACGCGGAGAGATTTCGAAAAGCAGGTTTGTTTCCCAAACAATGGAGCGTATATTCTGATTGCGAATGTAACGCTGGTAAGCATCCTCTTCAACTGTTTCTGCGGACTTTGCCTTTGTATAATTCCAGTTATCGTTGGCATATAAAGTCCCGAAGCTTCCTCCCAGACGGATGGCAAAGGCCGGGTGCGCAGAGTAGCGGACAAACAGACCACCCATAAAATGCGGTTTTCCCCAGTACTTATCATTGCCGTAATGGTCTATGATAGATTTGGTACCAACATCTGCCCAAAGATCGGATAAGCCCAGATTCATACCCACGCTCCACCCTGGCGGCTCTACATATTCTTTCGAACGTCCGAGTTGTGCATGAGCAGCTCCAAAAGCAACGGTTGTAATACAAAAAGTCAGGATGCTTCGGATAAATGTCTTCCGCATGGATTCACAATTTAGCCTACAAGATAAAAAAATTTATTTTCCAGCAAAAGAAGCTTTACGTTTTTCTAAAAATGCGGAGGTGCCTTCTTTCATATCTTCTGTAGCAAAGCATTCACCGAATCTGTTTATTTCATTGTCAAAACCCGCTGTATCTCCTTTTGCCGCCTCATTGATGCAGGCAATTACCTTAGCGACAGCAACAGGCGCTTTGCTTTGAATTTTCTGTACTATTTTTTTTGTTTCGGCCAGCAGATCTGCCAGTGGGAAAACATGGTTGACAAGTGCCAGCGATTTTGCATCTTCGGCACCGATCATGTCTCCGGTCATCATCAACTCCATGGCCTTGCCTTTGCCTATCAGTTGCGTAAGCCTCTGAGTACCACCATAGCCCGGTATAAGACCAAGATTTACTTCCGGCTGGCCAAACTTGGCGTTCTCACCTGCAGTACGGAAATGACAACACATTGCCAGCTCACAGCCGCCACCCAGCGAAAAGCCATTTACAGCGGCTATAAAAGGCTTAGGACAGTTTTCGATCTTATTAAAGACATTCTGCTGTCCTTTCTTTGCCAGTGCTGCTCCACCCGCAGCATCCAGGGAAGTGAACTCTGAAATATCGGCTCCGGCAACAAATGCCTTTTCGCCAGCACCGGTAAGGATCGCAGCTTTGATATCCTTATTGTTATACACTTCCTCTATCACTTTGCCCAAATCTTCGATTACGTCCTTATTGAGGGCGTTCATTTTGTCAGGACGGTTGATGGTAATAATGAGGGTTCCTTCCTGCAAGTCAGTTAATAATGTTTGATACATTCTTTTTGATTTGAAATTTGGTGATTTGATAATTTGATGATGGCCTAATCGTTTAGAATTGCCTGTTCGGACTTTGGCATTCCCCTATTCTTTGTTTGAAATCCTTTTCTATAGTAGTTCGCTACGGTGTTCCTTCACCCATGCTGTAATATAATCTGCGATGGCAGAGGTAGGTGCACCGGGAGCAAACAGCTTTCCTACGCCTTGCTCATTCAGTTGCTTCATATCTTCTTCTGGAATGATTCCTCCACCGGTCAGCAACACGTTCTCGAGACCCTTCTCTTTCATCAGGTGCAGCACTTTAGGGAAAACAGTATTGTGTGCGCCGCTCAGAATGCTGATGCCAATGGCATCCACATCTTCCTGCAGGGCAGCATTCACTACCATTTCCGGCGTTTGCCGAAGACCGGTATATATTACCTCCATACCGGCATCGCGTAGCGAAGTCGCTATCACTTTTGCACCGCGGTCGTGCCCGTCTAAACCAACCTTTGCTACCAGTACGCGAATAGGACGTTGTTGTAAACTTTCGTTCATAAACTTGGGAAAAATGCGGGTAAAAGTAAGAAATGAGAATTAAGGAAGGGAATGACAGTACACCCACATAAATATATTATGGCTTTTTACCCTTCAACGAACCACGAATAATGCGCACAATCAAAATCAACAAAGGAACGCCGGTGACGATTTGAAGCCAGGTGATCTTCACTGCTTCGTACTCGGAATAAGATAATATAAAAGCCACAATATTACCTATAACACAAAAGATCAGTGGTGTTATGAGTTGTCGTTGTATGGTCATGGAGGTAGCTGTTGCAGTAACAAATATAATCTAAAACCGTGGAAGGGACGGAGCATTAAAGGCTTCGACACAACTGAAGCGCAATGTATAGCTATGTCATGTGACAAAGAGCCTATGTCATTAGACATAGCGTCTCTGCCTTTAAACAATGAGGCTATGTCATCAGACAAAGAGTGTGTGTCATCAGACAGAGAGGCTTTGTCATGAGACATAGAGTGTATGTCATCGAACAACGATGCTGTGTCATCAGACATAGAGCCTATGTCATTAGACATAGCGTCTCTGTCTTTAAACAATGAGGCTATGTCATCAGACATAGAGTGTATGTTATGAGACATAGAGGCTATGTCTTTAAACAACGAGGCTGTGTCGTCAGACATAGAAGCTGTGTCTGATGACATAGAGCGTATGTCTGAAGACATAGAGGCTCTGTCTTGTGACATAGGGGTTTTGCCGGATAAATGCCCGGCGTCTACTGACCCCTCCTAAGATTACTTGACAGTTTTTGGTGTTAATTTGAGAGAATGCTAACAGGATTTTTGATATTCCTGAAACAAGATTACGATTTAGTTTTTATTCCTGATTTTAAAGTTATTTATTTACTTGCTCCTGCTTTT
>DATJDP010000220.1:0-6006 GCA_035497355.1 Flavipsychrobacter sp. | reverse complement strand
GTCTTCAGTGAGCCCATCGAATATATTGAGTTGAAATTTGGCTGTGGGCTGGATCTGTTTCACTTTTTGCGTAGTGCCATTCTGGCCCCCATGTTTTTCTTCCAATAAAGCAAGTATCTCATCAGCACGACTTAATAACAGCTGTGGCATCCCCGCCATTCTCGCTACCTGTATGCCAAAGCTGTGACGGCTGCCGCCCGGGGCGAGCTTACGGAGGAAAATGACCCTGTTGCCTGTTTCCTTGTGGGTGATGTGATAATTGCGAACCCGCGGCAATTGATGTTCCAGTTCGTTGAGTTCATGGTAGTGGGTGGCAAAAAGCGTTTTTGGCTTTGCTGTATGGTTGTGAAGGTACTCTACAATAGACCATGCAATGGAAATGCCGTCGTAAGTGCTGGTGCCACGACCTATTTCATCAAGCAGCACGAGGCTTCGCTCGCTGATATTATTCAGGATGCTTGCGGTTTCATTCATCTCCACCATAAAGGTGCTCTCCCCGCCGCTTAGATTATCCGAAGCGCCAACACGCGTAAATATCTTGTCCGTAAGCCCTATAGTTGCAGAAGCTGCAGGTACGAAGCTGCCCATGTGTGCCATCAGGGTAATGATAGCCGTCTGTCGCAGTAAGGCGCTTTTACCGCTCATGTTCGGACCGGTAAGAATAATAATTTGCTGCTCGTCTTTGTCGAGTAATATATTATTGGCTACGTAGCTTTCTCCCGGCGGCAGTTGCTGTTCAATAACAGGATGTCTTCCTTCCTCTATTTTTAGCCCCTGTTCCAGGGAAAGTTGTGGCCGACGGTAGTTAAACTGCTTTGCATTATTGGCAAAGCAAAGCAAACAGTCCACCTGAGCGATGATATTGGCATTTGTCTGGATGGTTGCGATAAAGGGTTCGATAGCGGCTAAAAGCCCCTGGTAGATATTCAATTCTATCGTTAGTATCTTTTCCTCTGCTCCCAGTATCTTTTCTTCATATTCCTTTAGCTCTGGAGTAATGTACCGCTCCGCATTGGTAAGCGTTTGCTTGCGTATCCAGCTTGTGGGTACCTTGTCTTTATGTGCGTGCGTTACTTCCAGATAATAACCGAATACATTGTTGTAAGCGACCTTTAGCGAAGAAATGCCGGTTTGTTGTGCCTCCTGTTGTTGTATTTTCAGCAGGTAATCTTTCCCGCTGCGGGAAATAGTGCGTAGTTCGTCGAGCTCCGCATGTATACCTTCACGAATCACATTCCCTTTATTCGCTTGCACTGGTGCATCGTCCAGCAATGTTTGTTCAATCTTCTCCGACAGTTCTGATAGTGGCAGGAGAAAACGGACAAGATTGCAGAGTGGGGTATAGTCCGTCTTTTGGCAGTACTTGTTAAGCTCATGCATCAGCCGCAAGCTCTTTCCTAATTGTAGCACTTCCCTTGGATTTGCTTTCCTTAGGGGGATTTTTCCCACCAGCCTTTCTACATCGCCTATGTGCTTAATAAATGCCACCAGTTGATGATTTAGCTCCTGGTCTTTGATGAAGTATTCCGTAAGATCGAGCCTTTGTTCGATCTTATGAATATCGAAGAGTGGTAATATCAGCCAGCGTTTCAGTAGCCGCGCACCCATCGGAGTATGGGTATGGTCGATTGCCTGAAGCAAACTCGTGCCCTGTTCCTGTCCCGTATGTAGTAATTCCAGATTGCGAATGGTAAAACGATCCATCCACAGGAATTCGTCTGCAACAATTCGTTGAATAGAGTTTATGTGCTGCAGATTAGGATGTTCTGTATCTTTCAGGTAGTGCAAGGCAGCCCCTGCAGCCACTATAGCAGCCTTCAGCTCTTCGATGCCATAACCCTTCATAGACTGCGTCTGGAAATGTTGCTGCAACAGATCGTACGCGTATTGCTCCTGAAATATCCATTCGTCTAACTGAAATGTGTAGGTCTTACTGTCGAAAAGTTCCTTGTATTTTTTCTGTTGAGATTTGGAGAGAATGATCTCTGAAGGTTGAAAACTTTGAAGCAACTTGTCCATGTATTCAAGGTTGCCCTGTGCTACATAGAACTCCCCGGTAGAGATATCAAGAAATGCAACGCCGGAACGGTCGTCATTTAGAAAAAGAGCCGCGAGGAAATTATTGGATTTGTTCTCGAGAAGCTTATCAGATGTGGCCACTCCTGGTGTTACCAATTCCGTTACACCACGTTTTACGATCCCTTTTGCAGTTTTCGGATCTTCCAGCTGATCGCAAATAGCAACGCGGTAACCTGCCTTCACCAGTTTATGCAGATACGTATCTAGTGCATGATGGGGAAAGCCTGCAAGCTCTATAGAAGACGCAGATCCATTAGCTCTTTTAGTAAGAGTGATACCGAGCACACGGGATGCAATTAATGCGTCTTCAGAAAAGGTCTCATAAAAATCTCCCACGCGAAAGAGCAGCACGGCGTCAGGATAACGACGTTTGATTTCGTTATGCTGCTTCATGAGCGGCGTTTCTGCAACAGTCTTTGCCATCGCGGCTAAATTAGCCAAAAGCAAAGATGTTTTCGACGCGCAGGAAGGAGTTGTGAGTGAAATGTTGAAAAGTGAATTAAATTTTACGCTATTTTAGAACATAATTTTATGCTATGCTACGTATTTACCTCCATATCACCCTGTTTGCAGTTTTTCTTATATGCTTACCTTCTATAGCTTTTAGCCAATGCAATTGCCCCTCCGGTGTCAACCTGCTGACCAATGGCGGCTTTCAGGATCCGAATACAGTGACTTCAGCACCTACGTTTATCGGTTTTCAGAGTGATTATTCTGCCACTGCACCGATCGGTAATTATGGCATCTTTCGCTGGACAAACGACGCGAGTTCTCTAATTTCTATTTGGTGTGGTCCTGCTTCACCCAATTATTATCTGATCTTCGATGCTACTACCGGGGCAGATGCGGCTGTGCCACCTTACGATGCTGTGCGTTATGTCAATATCCCGGTTACACCTGGAACTGCCTACAAACTGGTTTTTTATTCAAACAATCAGTATGCACCAGGCCCCTTCGCTGCACTAACCGTAAAGATTAATGGTGTGCTGATAGATTCATTCGTAGAAAATAATACCTGTACATGGACACCTCATAGTTACTGTTGGGTGGCAAATGCAAACGTTGCTACTATCGCTATCAACGCAGGAGTGGGAACGCTATCGGGGAGAGATTTCGGAATTGATAGTGTCTTTTTCGGTACGGCTTCCGCAGTTAATACTTCACTTACTGCTACCATTTGCCCGGGAGCTTCCTATTATTTCAACGGACAAACACTTACTGCGCCGGGCACTTATACCGATACCATACCTACTGCAGCAGGATGCGATTCAATTGTTACGTTAGCCTTATTCCAGGCAAATGTCGTTACCGATACGGCGTTCATCAGTATCTGCCATGGAGGTAGCTATAATTTCGCCGGAACAATTGTTTCCGCTAACGGTACATATATTGATACGTTTAGTTCATCATCAGGCTGTGATTCTATTGTTGCTTTGTATTTGACACAGTTGCCCCAGGATTCAAACTTTTTATCCGTCACTATCTGCAATGGTGGAATTTATAATTTTGGCGGTAATGTGCTCAATAGTCCTGGCGTTTATACAGATTCCTTTACTAATTCGAGAGGATGTGATTCTATAGTTATCCTTACTCTAAATTATAACGTTGCAGATACAACGGACACTGCGTTCAGTTTCTGTAATGACACCACTATAAGCTTTGCCGGACAAACCATAACAAATTCCGGTGTGTATATTCATGTTTTTCAAAGCTCCGCTGGTTGCGATTCCGTTGTGAGATTATCAGTTACCAAACTTTCTTCTCCATTGGCTTCGTTTTCGTATACGCCCACCATACCGGAATTTAATGTTCCCATAACATTCAATAATACGTCGAACAATGCAATACGATATGTTTGGGACTTCGGTGATGGAACACAAAGTGCTGAAATAGATCCGAATCATTTATTTTCCGAGAGTGGCTCATTCGACGTTTGTCTTACAGCGTTTACCGCGGAGGGCTGTAGCGATAAGATATGCAAAACGATTGCTGCCGAAGTTCTTTTTGTGGCGGACGTTCCTTCCGCGTTTTCTCCGAATGGAGACAACAATAATGATATATTGTATGTAAAAGGTAGTGGAGTGAAGGATTTATCCTTTAGGATATATAACAGGTGGGGAAATATAGTTTTTGAAACGAATGATATGTCAAGGGGATGGGATGGCACTTATAAGGGGAAACCCCAGGGAACAGAAACTTATGCATGGGTGCTTGATGTCACCTTCCTGAATGGAAAAAATTATAATCACACGGGGAATCTTAGTTTAATTAGATGAACTTAATTTCTAATCAAAAATTCATTCGCTACTTTAGTCCCAAACCCTCTTTTCCATTTAATGCTTTGCCATTCTGAAGTAGGGTGGATGGTTGCTGTTTTCTTGCCTGCGTTTATTTTTATTGGTAGCGTGAAGCCATCTACGACATTCGTGAAACGGAAGTACAGTTCCTTCTTTTTAATATGCCATTCCAGCTTCGGAATATCTGTGGTCCTCAGGTATTGATTGAATAAAGGCGTGAAGTTGTAGTGTGCAAATTGGCTGATGTAGGCTTCTATCGCGGCGCTGGTAACGATCTTGTGATAGAAATCGCGGTTGAGACCCCGCAATAGCTGTCGGAATTGTTCATCATCATCCATGATTTGACGGATCATGTGGAGTATTGCTGCTCCTTTATCATATTCGTCACTACTGCCCTCATTATTGACGCCATATTGACCAATTATCGGCCGATCATTGTCTATATTATTCCATTCGCCTCTTGTAAACTCGAATGCCTTCTCTTTTCCGAAGGCACATTGAACAAATAGTGCTTCCGCGTAAGTGGTAAAACCCTCATGGAGCCAGTTATCGGCGATATCCTGTGCTGTGATATTGTTCCCAAACCATTCATGACCGCTTTCATGGACGATAATATAATCAAATAGCATTCCTACGCCTGTTCTGCTGCGGTCCAGGCCGAGGTAGCCCATCTGATATTTGTTGCCGTAAGCGATCGCGCTTTGGTGCTCCATCCCCAGATAAGGCGCTTCTACCAGCTTGTAGCCATCTTCATAAAAAGGGTAGGGGCCCATCCAGTATTCGTAACAGTGCAACATTTGCTTTACCACTTTAAACTGCTCACGTGCTTGTTTTTCATGATAGCGCAAGGCACAAAAGGTTAAGTCCAGCTTACCTTTTTCTCCCATCAGAGTATCTTTCCATGAAACATAATCGCCAATGTAGAAGGTGGCATTGTAGGTGTTGATGGGGTTTTGAATCTCATAGTTTATTTCCTGAATATTAAAATCTCTTTTTTCACGGTTGAAATCCGATAAGGTATATGTTCCATTAACACCATTTGAAATACAAGAATAACCGTTGTGCCATTTAAATGAGAGATTCATCCCACTATCCGGCTCATCTCCCTGATAGTCTTTACATGGCCACCAGACACTCGCCCCCAGTCCCTGGCACGCTACTGCGATCCATGGATAGCTAAGGCTATCTTTTGTCCAAATAAAGCCGCCATCCCAGGGTGGTTTTACAGCGGTCCTTGGCTTGCCGTGATAGTATGCGGTAAATTGAAAATCAGTTCCGGTATCCAGCCGGCTGAATGGGTACTTTATCCACCAGACGTTGCCATCTTTTACAAAGTCAAGCTGCTTATCGTTCATCACCACACTATCGAGAAACATCAGTTCCTGCGGGTCTAACTGCAAGCTATCAACAGGCTGATGAGTGGTTTTTGCCCTGATCGTGTTGCTGCCGTGAATGCGTTGGTTTGCCGTATCAAACGAAACAGACAGGCTATAATGCTGCACATCCCACCAATATCTGCCCCGGCCGTTGCTGCCACGCAGGGTATCCTGCCGGTCAAAAGCAAATGTGGTGCTTGCTGAAAGCAAGCACCACATCCAAATTGTTATAAAAGTAAGTCTCATCACTATAG
>DATJDP010000219.1:0-12840 GCA_035497355.1 Flavipsychrobacter sp. | reverse complement strand
TCTCATCGACAATTATATTCATTATACCCATTCCGGCGGCCACTGTCCCGAGCATATTGTGTACCTGATTGATGATGGCAATGACAAGGTGTTTTTCGGAGGAGATGAAGCGCCGCAACTGAAGCAGATGAAGATGAAATATATTGCCAAATATGACTACGATGGCAAAAAAGCAATGAATCTGCGTGCTCAATATGCGGAGCAAGGGAAAAAAGAAGGCTGGCAGTTTCTGTTCTATCATGATGTAGCGAAACCGGTAGCAAAGCTATAAGGCGAGTCCTAAAGAGCGAAGGGATCTATTGTCGCCTTCCTGCCCGTCGCTCCCTTAGTTTTTGTATCAGGATCTGTTTAAATTCATGTTCCGCTGCGTACAAGTCTGAGAGTTGTTTTGGCGAGATAACCTTAAGATATTGATCCTTATATTTCCTCTTAAGATCGATGACAGCCTCCTGGTAGTCCAGGTTATCATCAATATACCTTTGTGCCTGCTGCCTTGAAAAGCCCTTTGTTTTCGTTTCATTCTGACTCAGATAGCTGCGACGCAAATCACGTACATCATTTTCATACTTATGGTATACAGGCCAGAACCGTTCAGCCTGTGAAGATGTTAAATTGATCTTATCTGTTATAAAAGCCACCTTTAAGGCTTGCACTCTTTCCAGCTTTCTGTTTTGCGCAAATCCGATAGTGCTTATCATCAGCATTGCCACAAGTAATAATCCGATTTTCCTCAATCCTGTTTTCATAATAATTTTTCCTCTTTTACTGCCAGCCTGTTTCATTAAGGTATTGTGTTATTTCTTCGTCTGTAAGCTGGGCAGGCAATGTAGTATTCGACGCAAGTACACTGTTTCCCGTATTTAACTCCGTGCTGTTTTGCAAAACGTATTCCTTTATTGCTTCATCCGGAACGGCCGCAATCTTTTGGTCAAATGAATCTTGTTGCAAGGCTATCTTAAAAATACCGGAACCGGCAAGCAAAAGCAAAACTGCAGCTGCTGCAAGCCGCACATTTTTCCAGGCTTTTCCATTTAGAGCAATGATCCTTGTCCTTGGTTTTTCGCTTGCCTTTGCTGCAGCAAGCACTTGTCCTGGTAATTGATCAAAGTAGTTTGCCGGCGTTTCAAAAGGAGTGCTTGTAGGCAGATTTATAAGCATTTCTTCTTCTTTTGCTGAGGCGATCATCTGTGCAGTAAACGCTTCAAAATAGTTGTCCGGCACAGAGTAGGGCATAGCCTTCGAAATACCGCCCAGCTTGCTGTTCATGCTTTCCAGCTCCTTCTGTATTTCGTTTTTCTCCTGCATGCTATATAGACTCAAAAATCGTTCAAAGGTTTAATCATTTATGAGGAATGCTTCCACTTTTTTCACCGCATGGTGGTAAGATGCCTTTAAAGCACCGACTGAGGTTTCCAGGACAGCAGACATTTGTTCGTAGGGCATCTCATCATAGTAACGAAGGCTAAAAACAGCTCGTTGCTTTTCGGGAAGCGCTTGTATTGCCTGCTGAAGCTTCCATTCAAGCTTGTTGGCATCAAACCCTTTTTCGGCTTCCAGTTTGCTGCCAATGCTGCCTTCGGCATCACTTAAAGATATGGAGTTGCGCTTTTTTTGCTGTTCCATCCACGTCAGCGACTCGTTCGTGGCGATCCGGTAAAGCCATGTATATAAATTGGCTTCTTCTCTAAAGTCGCCAAGGCTTTTCCATACCTTAATAAATACATTTTGAAGAATATCATCAGCATCTTCATGTGCTACCACCATCCGACGGATATGCCAGTACAAGCGCTGCTGGTATTTCTTTACCAGTTGGGTAAAGGCTAATTCTCTCGTCCTTTCATTTTTGAAGGAAGCGAGAATTTCAAAATCTTCGGGAGCCGTCGCTGTTTGCGCCATGGGTCATTCTTATGACAAAGAAAAATTGAAAAGTTTAAACTGTTTGTTGTAAAACTTATTACTCTCTTAGTTTTGCATCTTTCGTGCGAGGCTTTGTTAAATAAAACTGAATTTGAGAATGAAACCGTTTAAAGAGATGCGCATCATTTTTCTGGGAACACCCGATTTTGCTGTGGCTTCGCTGGATGCGTTGGTACAGGCTGGCGCAAATATCGTTGGCGTTGTGACTGCTCCGGACAAACCTGCCGGTAGGGGAATGCAGTTGCAGTCTTCTGCGGTAAAAAAGTATGCTCTGGAACACAAGCTGCATGTGCTTCAACCAGCAAAGCTTAAAGATTCCGCTTTTATAGAAGAGCTGAAGTCGTTGAATGCCGACCTACAGGTGGTCGTTGCTTTTCGTATGTTGCCGGAGGTAGTCTGGGATATGCCGCCAATGGGTACCATCAATGTTCATGCTTCCCTTTTGCCGCAATACCGCGGTGCAGCACCGATCAACTGGGCCATTATTAACGGTGAAGCGCAAACAGGTGTTACCACTTTCAAACTAAAGCATGAGATAGATACAGGAGATATTTTGCTTCAGGAAAGCGTTCCCATTACTGCAAAAGATAATGCGGGAACAGTGCATGATAAATTGATGGGAGCAGGGGCCGCCCTCCTTGTAAAGACCATTTTGGGTCTTTCTGATGGCTCCATAGAAGAACGGCCACAAACCAGCGCTACATCGCCATTGAAGCATGCACCGAAGATATTTAAAGAGGATATGCGCATCGACTGGAACAGGACTACAACGGAGATTTATAATCTGATTCGCGGTTTGTCCCCTTACCCGGCAGCATTCAGCTTGTTAAATGATAAACAGATCAAAATATACGAGTCGCATATAGAGCCAGCTACAACTGGCTTAGCAGCAGGGGCGTTTGATACGGATCACAAGACATATCTGCGGCTTGTGGCAAACGATGGCTGGGTCTATATTGATGAATTGCAGATGGAAGGGAAGAAGCGAATGAAGATTGAGGAGTTTTTACGAGGATTCAGAAGCTAATGCCCTAAAAAGTACTGGACGGCTAATTCATAACCCTTCAGTCCCAGTCCGCTAATGGAGCCGATGCATTTACCGGCTATAAAAGAGGTTTTACGATAGTCTTCTCGCGCCAATACATTAGAGATATGTACTTCTATGCTGGGTATGTTTATCGAGGCAACCGCATCAGCAATAGCAATACTGGTGTGTGTATATGCGCCTGGATTTAAGATAATGCCATCCATGTGTCCCATGCATTTGTGCAGAAAGTTGATCAATTCGCCTTCTACATTACTTTGATAAAGCGAAAATCGCACCTCGTGGTACCTCGCCGCGAGGTCTTTTAGGTAGTCGTCCAGCGATTGAGTTCCGTATATATCCGGTTCGCGTGTGCCAATCAGGTTTAGATTGGGGCCGTTAACAATAGCAAGCGAGAGCATATATGTGAAGTGATGAAGTTGTGAAGTTAAGAAGTTGGGAAGGGATGGAAGTAAAAAGTTGAGAAGTTGAGAAGGAATGAAGTTGAGAAGGGGATTCAAAATCCGCTACATCCTTATGTTTAATATGCGCTACGCTAACATGTCGAACAACATGGAAAATTCCAACTCTTCCAACCCTCCCAACAATCTTTGTCGTCCCTTTTCCCTCATACCGCCAGCAGCTCTGTACTCTGTTTTCTAAAGCCAATCACAGCTCTTTCCTGCACGGTAAATGCGCGTTCTTTCTGGTTCATCACTTCCGATAAAGTCATCGGTTTGGTAATGATATTTCTGTTCCCAATATGATTACTCAACTGTTGCGCCTTCCGGATAGAGAGCTTTTTGAAGTCGTAGCTTGCTATGAGCCTTCCTTTCCTTAGCAGTGCCTGATCTACAAAGCTGGTGTTGCTATTAAAAGTGCACACGATCTGCACATTCAGGAAGTCCGAAAGCAGACCATCTGAAATATTCAAAAGATTGCTTACAGAAGAGTCGCCCCCTGCTTGTCGCTGCATCACAATGTTTTCTGCATCTTCGATTACCAGGACGCTATTCGGATTGTCTATTAGTAGCCTAACCAGTTCAGGATTGGCAATCTGCGTAGCCAGATCAGTGGGTATGAACAATACTCTCTTCTTTAGCTTGCCTACAAGGTAGCGCAGGTAGGTTGTCTTCCCTGTGCCTGGCAAGCCGTGCAGCAATACTATTCCTTTATCGTTCTTTTTGTTCAGCCGTTGTAAGATGGTTTTATGAACAGTAGCGAAGTCATCTTCATAAAAAAGATTGAGCTTTAACTGTGTCCGTTTTACATCCGTTCTTGTCAGCTCCAGTCCGTAATCACCTCTCGTTATCAGGTTAATTTCCTGCGGCTTGTTGCGCTGCATGCCCCTCAACGCAGTCACACGGAGGATCAGTGACTGAAGTACAGCATTTGCACGGTCTTTGAAGTAAAACTCGCAGTAGCCATCGCCAATCTCCAGCACTATGGCTTCCTTTAGCAGAAGTATTGATTCTTCCTTCTCCTCAACTGGTTTTTTCTTACTGATGGAAGAATAATGGTATTCGTTCAGAATCAAATCCGAAAATTCACTCTTCAGCGTCTTATAGACCTTCTCATGGTCTACGTTGCGCACAATAGTAACACTTGGTAGCTGGTGATATTCGTATAAAAAGAGTGATTTACTGTCAATAAAATGTTTTGAGAACACGTCTCCTCTAAATGCAATTTCCTTTATCGTTTGATATTTATCCATTTCCACAAAAGGTGTTTAAAAAATAAAAAATGATCGGTGTATAGCCGATGGCATTGTTGCGATCTTATGATCTTTAATTAGAGCCCGAAGGCTTAAGTTGACTCTATGGGTAGTAGAAAGAAAACTTAGGTGTGAATTGTAATGGGTACTACAAAGGTAGCAATGACCCTGCTAAGCCCCAAAATACAAAGGTAGAAATATAATGTTTATATATTATCAAAGTGGCGCCAGTCGTTTGCCTTCATATTGTCGCCAATCTATATTTTTCCCCATTGTGCCTATGAAACGTTTCACGAATCCTTGTTTTTCGGTTATCGAAACGAAGTTTTCCACCTTGGCCGGTTGAGGGTTGATTTGTGGATTCAGGTAAGAATAAGCCTTCAATGAATCTACAACAAACGGAATATGATAGATGGGAGAGCCAAAACGCTTGCGAGTGAAGCCCCGAAGCATAAATGACTGAAACGGATCGGTGGCCAGTGCCAGGGATTTGAACCCTAATTTTTTGGCAAGGAGATAAGAGTAGTAAACGTTTTCTGTGCTATGCTTTGCCAGAGTATCGTAGAATATATTTTCCTTTGGAATACCAAGCTGTTGTGCGTATAAACCCATGATTATCGCCTCTTTATAAGGAGAATAGACCGCACCGCCTGAATAGATGATGTTTTTGGTATACCCGTTCTTATAAAGAACGTAAGACCAAAGCACCCGCGATTTCATCACCGAGTCCCATTGACCGTTCTTAAAGGGGATACCCGGCACTATAATGGCATCGAATGCCTTCATTTTCCCCGCGGTCACCAATGCCCGTTGTGGTCCGCGTCTTGGTGTGATGCAGCTTGCCTGGTACACCAGCGAAAAGAGCATGACGAAAAGAATGGCAATATGGCGGTTGATTTTGGGCACCTCTGTGTTTATTTATATGTAAATGAAGTCCTTTTAAGCCTTCCACAAAGTAGAGAAAAGATAATGCCAGGTAATTACGAATACCTCAAATATAACGTCCTGGCGTCAACATAGATAGCTGGAAGGGCTTGCCGGAAGCTAAGCTGACCGGTTTTCAACAACGGCCTGGTTCATTGAACCATTTAGAAAGAAGAGTTTCAATGGAGTTTGATAGACTTGTAATTGAGGGCATTGACAAGCTATTCCACAGATCTCTGTCTTGAAAGATTCTTATAAATGCTGATGAGCCATAGAACGGTACCGAACACAAGCAGAAACAGAATATGAAGCCACACATCCTGAATATTTCCATTCCTTAAAATGATATTGTGCACCGCTTCCAGTCCCCAGTGAAGGGGGGAGATCATGGCCACTTTTTGCATCACCGGTGGTAGTAGCTCAACCGGCACCCAGAGTCCGCCCATTGCGGAAAGTATGACTACCGATATAGCGCCAAAAGGCATTGCCTGATTGGTGGTTTTGAAAACGGCACCCGTAAAATAGCCGAAAGCAGTGGCAGCAAAGGCAATGGCAATAGAAATAGGGATGAGCAGCCAGGCATGGGCACCGAGATATAGGGAAGGTAATCCTATAAGAGGCATCACCCAAAGGCCTATTGCCATCATGGCCCAGAATTGTAAAGTGCAGATAATGGTGTAAAATAATATTCTTCCCAGCGCTACCAATCGAAGTGCATTTGGTATCAACTCTACCCGAACGGCACTTCCATCTTCCCTTTCGCGTATCATGTGCCCTGCTATTGGGATCACAATGAAGAACATTCCGAATATAGCCCAGGCTGGTACATTGTGCTGCACAGAATTGATATGGGCTTTGTCTTCCTTGGTATCATTAAGTACTTCTTCTTTGATACCAACGCCTGCAAATACCTTTTTAAATGCGTCGCCCCCGGTGGCCGAGTCGCCAGCAAGCTTGCTCAGCTTGGAGATGCGCTGCACCAACAGGTTGCTGCAGGAGTAGGTAACGAACCTGTCGAGGGCAAAAGAGATGGAAGTACGGAAGGTGGGCTTCGCTACCGGATCGAAGTACATGCGTACATAGCTGGTACTGCGGCTTTCGCGCGCGGGCATAGTGCCGCCCAGTCCGAGCTTTTTAGAGATATCGTTGGCAACGATATTGGCGCTGTTCACTATTTCGGCTGTAGCGCCTTTGGGAATAATGATTCCAACATGGTAATCTCCTTTCTGCAGCAGTGCCTTTAGTTGCTTTTCCCCTAATGGCTGCCCATCAAGGCTATCAATAACGTGAAAGTTCTTGCTTTCGCGTAAACCGCTTTTTATCTCCCCGGCCAGACTGCCATGATCTTCATCTACCAGCAGCAGGTCGAAACGCAGCTCCTGATAATCTCGAAAGGGCGCATCCTGCACCAGTGCCATTACCACTATAAGGAGTGCAGGCATCAGAAACAGCAACATGAGTCCTGCGAAATCGCGCCGCAGAAGAATCCATTCTTTGATAATCGTTGCTGTTATTTTTTTCATGCAATGGCGTTAATCTCTTACGGTATGCCCTGTATAATGAAGAAATACGTCCTCAAGTTTGCTGCAGTTGCTATGTGCTGCGGTTTGGGCGATCAATTGTCTCGGTGAACCGCTGATGATAAATTTGCCTTCATCTACGATCACTACGTCGTCACACAGTTGTTCTGCCTCATCAAGGTGATGGGAAGTATATAGTATGGTCTTTCCTTTCTGATGGTATTCTACCAGGAAGTCATGAATCAAAGCGCGGCTTTGCACGTCTACGCCGGCAGTAGGCTCGTCGAGTATGATCAGTTCAGGTTCGTGTAGCAGAGAAGCAATTATATTGGTGCGTCGTTTCATGCCGCCGCTGTATCTTGCCACCCTCTTGTCGGCATGGGCCATCAGTCCTAGCCTTTCGAGAAGACCGGCCGCACGCTCTTTTATCTGTAATTCAGAAAGATTGTATAACCGGCCGATGTACTTAAAGTTTTCCCAGGCGGTCATATTGCCGAACAATGCTATTTGCTGAGGCACAACACCTATTTGCCGCCTGATCTGCTCTATGTTTTTCGTCACGTTGTGTCCGAACACCAGGGCTTCTCCCTCATCTGGCTTTACGAGCCCGCAAAGAATATTGATACAGGTGGTTTTGCCCGCGCCGTTTGGGCCCAGCAATCCCATGATCTGGTTTTTCTTTACCTGCAACGAAAGTCCGTCGAGCGCAGGGCTCCACGCACCTTTATACATTTTGCGGAGCCCTGAGATTTCTATCGCAAGAGCCATTAGCCGGTGTAGCTTAGATTCTGCACCAGGTTGTCGGGCAGCGCAGGCAATAAATGACGTGGTAAAAGGAAAGAGGTAAGTTCGGCCACTTCTTTAAAGATATAATGACTGTCGGCCGCTGATTTCAGGTAGTCGGCGCCACTGCTGCCCCCTGTGCCTACTCGTTTGCCTATAGTGCGTTGTACCATATGGATATGACGATGGCGCCACATACTTAGTAGTTCATCTACTTCAAGGAGCATGCTGATCAGCTCGTAAGGAAGGTGCAGCAAAGGATGGTCGCGGTAGAGCATGATGAAAAGCGCATTTCTGTTGGCTTCAGCACTAAAGCTCCTATCCTGCGGGTAGCTTTCATCGTTCATGAGCAGCGCATCGAACGTTTGCAGATTGGACTTTTCATTGTCGCCGAGGCTGCTTTCGTATGCTGCCCTGTACTTTTGCCAGAAGGCTTTTTGTCCATCTGTTTCGTTCCAGTAAAGATTGTTTTTAATGAATGGCATTCTCTCAAGCCACCGGTTGATCAATACCATCAGGCTTTCTTCGGCTTCCGCTTCTTTCACGCGGTCCACGTCTTTTTGTGAAAGCTGGGATAGATAGTAAGCTTGTCCGTGTCTTTTTTCAAACTTTAAGCCCAACGCCGCTTCGATCATCTTAAACTGGATACTTTGGAATCCTGAGGCGGGACGCAGCAGATCGCGAAAATCCAGGAAATCGAGCGGGGTCATGGTCTCTATGATACCAAGCTGTCCAACCGCAAGTTCCAGAATACGGCAGATACGATTAAGTCTGTGAACACTGTTGTAAACGTCCGGCGAATTATTAGGAATGCTTGGTTGCTTAAATATGTTGCGGATGATAGTCAGCTCGTGCAAAATCTGCTTAAACCAAAGTTCATATGCCTGGTGAATGATAATGAAAAGCATTTCATCATTTGCCTCCAGACCTTCTTTGCTGCTTTCTGGAAGTTGAGCGTTGAGGATGCGGTCTAACTGAAGGTATTCACTATAATATACGGGAGGACGTTGCTTTTTTTCCATAGAGGCGAAATTAACCAATGTTAATTGAACCCAAAAGAATTAAAGACAAATAAGTCGTTTATTTCCGATGGCTGGCATAAACTTTAAACTCATTTGTAAAAAGCTGCTCATGCCTGTGAAAAAAGCTGGTACTGGTACTGGGTTTTCCGCTCCTCCGTCTGATATTTCGCCAATGCTTGCCACCCTGGTAGACAAGCCTTTTGATAGCGATGACTGGCTGTATGAAGTGAAGTGGGACGGGTATCGTTGCATTGCTTATGTGCTGCAAGGCCAGACAGAGCTTCGCTCAAGAAACAATAAGTCGTTCAACGAAAAATTTTACCCGCTTTACGATGCATTCAAAGCATGGAAAATGAATGTGATCCTTGACGGGGAGATAGTAGTGGTGAATGAACAGGGAATATCAGACTTTGGAGCGCTTCAAAACTGGCGGAGTGAGGCGGATGGATCGCTGCTCTTCTACGCTTTTGATATTCTCTGGCTAGGGGACGAAAACCTGATGTCTTTGCCGTTAACGGAAAGGCGAAAAAGGCTTGCAGCCATTATTCCGGCAAAAGGGATCATCCGTTTAAGTGAAACCTTTGATGCCAAAGGAACGGAGCTCTTCAGTCTGGCAGACAAACTCCATCTGGAAGGTATTATCGCCAAGAAACGGGACAGCATCTATCTTCCGGGTAAACGGACGAAGGAATGGCTTAAGATAAAGACCGAAAGGCGGCAGGAAGCCGTCATCGGCGGATATACGATCAATGAAAATACTCCAAAGCCTTTCAGCGCTTTGCTGCTCGGCGTTTATGAAGGCAATGATTTTCATTTTATTTGCCCGGTAGGGACCGGCTTTTCGGTAAGCAAGCAAAAGGAAATACTGCAAAAGCTTACGCCTTTCGATCAATGTCCTTTCCTGCACGAGCCGGACTATAATAAGCCTTCACGATTTCGACCGAATCCTCCGAAAGCGGATGTAGTATGGGTAAAGCCTGATGTAGTGGTAGAGATAAGCTATACGGAAGAGACAAAGGACGGTGCAATCCGTCATCCGTCATTTAAGGGCTTTCGTGAAGATAAAAATGCAAAAGACGTAAAGCGTGAAGTAGCTGAGCAAACGCAGCCTGTGGTCAGCAAAATAGAAGCACAACAAAAGGAAAAGCTTATGAAGCAACCAGCAAAAGCGGAAAGAAAGACCCTGCTAAATCCGACTGAGGAAACACAGACAAGGCCTGTTCAGAAGCATGATCTGAAGTTCACTAACCTCAGCAAGGTTTTCTGGCCTGAGGAAGGCTATACGAAGCGGGATATGATCAACTATTACTATCAGGTAGCCCCGTATATGCTTCCTTATATGAAGGATCGCCCACAAACACTGAATAGATTTCCCAATGGCATCTATGGCAAAAGCTTTTATCAAAAGGACGTAACAGGCAAGGTGCCGGATTGGATCAACACGTATGGCTATTATAGTAATGGAGATAAAAGAGAAAAGCAGTTTTTAGTTTGTACCGATGAGGCAAGCCTGCTCTACATCGCTTCCCTTGGCTGCATTGAAATGAACCCGTGGAGCAGTAAAACGCAAACGCCGGACAATCCTGACTGGTGTATCATTGATCTTGACCCTGATGGGAACCCGTTTGAGGAGGTAATAGAGGCAGCACGGGTCATTAAGAATGTATTAGATGCAATAAAGGTGAAGGCTTTTTGCAAAACGTCAGGCTCTACCGGCATACATATTTACATTCCTCTTGGCGCCCAATACGACTATGAAGCATCGAAAGAATTCGGACGGGCGCTGATGAAGATCGTTCATAATGAGATCCCATCATTTACCAGTATTGAGCGACTGACGGAAAAGAGAAAGGGTAAACTTTATCTTGATTTCCTTCAAAACCGTCCACAGGCAACGGTTGCCGCTCCTTACTCTTTACGTCCCAAGCCGGGGGCTACTGTCTCTATGCCTTTAGACTGGAGCGAGGTAAAACAAGGTTTGAAGATGCAGGATTTTACCATTCGTACTGCTATTCCACGACTGAAAGAAACAGGAGACCTTTTCAAGGGAGTGTTGGGAAAGGGAATCGATATGGAAAAAGCGCTGCAAAAGATGAAGAGCGTGTTTAAGTAACGCAACTGATTGATTGTATAGCCATTGGTTCAGAGCAAAAAGAGTCTGGCATGAATGTTTAACCATTGTTTTCAGTAAAAATCCAGTATAATGAAGTTATCGTTAATTACATTGGTAGCATTTGCCGTTATTGCGTCAACAGGATGTGTGAGCCAGAAGAAGTATCAGCAACTACAGTCGGACTATAGCAAACTACAATCCGGACGTGCGGCATTAAACGCAACTAATCAGCAGTGCCAGACTGATCTCTCTACCGCTAACTCGCGTGTGAAAAGCCTTGAAGAACAGATAGCTGCGGAACGCTCCAACGTCAATTCCCTTCAGGCCGCTTTGGACAAATGCCTTACGTCAACTAGTCAGGGAAACGTCAATATCTCGAAACTGGTGGATGAGATCAACGCTTCTAACAAATACATTCAGCACCTTATTGCAGCAAAGAACAAAAGTGACTCGCTTAATATGGTGTTGACCAATAATCTGACGCGTTCGCTCAGTCGCGAAGAGATGAAGGATGTGAATGTGCAGGTGTTGAAAGGCGTAGTCTACATTTCTCTTTCCGATAATATGCTTTATAAATCCGGCAGCTACGAAATATCGCCGCAGGCGGGGTCTGTACTCAGCAAGATTGCGAAGATCATTAAAGACTACAGCGATTATGATGTGCTGGTAGAAGGAAATACGGACAACGTACCGATCAATAAAACCAACATTCGCAACAACTGGGATTTAAGTGCCCTCCGTGCATCTTCTGTAGTGCAGGAATTGCAAAATAACTATGGCGTTAATCCGTCGAGAATGACTGCTGGCGGACGTGGCGAATACAATCCGGTAGCTACCAACGATACAGAAGAAGGAAAGGCAAGAAACCGGAGAACCGAAATTATCGTTACGCCAAAGCTGGATCAGTTTATGGATCTGATCGAGCAGGCTCCGAAGAACGATGAAGAAAAGTAAGGGCAGACCTCTGTATTCGGGCACGTAGGGGCGAACCTATGTGTTCGCCCAATGGGTATCTAGGGCGAACAATGTGTGTTCGCCCTAACGATTATTCTATGTAATCCCCATGCGGGGCTTCCCGTAGATAAAATATTCTAAAGCGCGACCCCTCGAATTCTAAACCATCCGTTAACCGCTTTTAAAACACCTGTTAGGTAGTCACATAAATTTCTTATAAGTGGTTATACGTTTCATTTTTGTGCTAAGCGTTTTGTGAAGCCTGAGAAGAAGCAGGATGATTAGCACTACGAAAAAGCGCAACCTAAAAATTGCGCTTTTTTCTTTTTAGAAAGCCGCAAGTCTATTGGCAGCAGACCGCACTATTTTTACAATAGCCATAAGTCGTTTATCGAACAGAGGCTCTATGCTTAAAGACAAAGCTTCCATGTCTGATAACATAGCCTCTATGTCTGATGACAAAGCCTCTATGCCCGGCGACATAGCGTGTGTGTCTAAAGGCAAAGCCTCTATGTCTGATGACAACGGATCTATGTCTGATGACATAGCCTCAATGTCTGATGACAACGCGTCTATGTTTGATGACAACGCGTCTATATCTGATGACAAAGCCTCTATGTCTGATGACAAAGCCTCTATGTCTAAAGACAAAGCCTCTATGTCTAAAGACAACGGTTCTATGTCTGGTGACACGGCCAGTATGTCTGATGACAAGGAGTCTATGTCCTTGACCCCTCCTAAAATTACTTGACAGTTTTTGGTGTTAATTTGAGAGAATGCTAACAGGATTTTTGATATTCCTGAAACAAGATTACGATTTAGTTTTTATTCCTGATTTTAAAGTTATTTATTTACTTGCTCCTGCTTTT
>DATJDP010000218.1:0-8202 GCA_035497355.1 Flavipsychrobacter sp. | reverse complement strand
AGGTCTTTTTTGGTTCTCTTTCGACCAGGAAAAAAGAACAAGCAGACTAACTGATTTTACTCCACTGAGATTGATTCGCCTCCTTCATCAACATATATTTTAGAGGCTGATTTTGTGGCAAAGAAAGCGACGGGTCGCTTTCCAATAGTTCCTGCGCTGCATGGCGCGTCTGTTCCAGCACTGCTATGTCCTGTACAATGTCGGCCAATTTAAACTTCAGCACCCCGCTTTGTTTGGTGCCATAAAGATCACCGGGGCCACGCATAGCAAGGTCTTGCTCCGCTATTACGAATCCATTAGCAGTCGAAACCATAATGTTCATCCGTTGCGCGCTGTCCTTCGATATCTTATTGCCCGTCAGCAAGACACAATAGGACTGTTCAGATCCCCGGCCTACACGTCCGCGTAACTGGTGTAGCTGAGACAAACCGAAGCGCTCTGCACTTTCTATCACCATTACAGACGCATTGGGAACGTTTACGCCTACTTCTATCACAGTTGTAGCTACAAGTACGTTCGTCTCGCCATTAATAAAGCGCTGCATATTCCGTTCCCGCTCGGCGGCATCCTGCTTTCCATGCACCATACTGATCTTATACTTGTGCTCGGGGAACCATATCTTCACTTGCTCGTAGCCCGCCATGAGACTCTCATAATCCAGCTTTTCAGATTCCTCTATCAACGGATAAACAATATATGCCTGTCGCCCCTTGTTGATCTCCGTCTTTACAAAGTCCATCACCCTTGCACGGCTCATCTCATTACGGTGAACGGTCTTTATTTCTTGTCTTCCCGGCGGCAGTTCATCAATCACAGATACGTCCAGATCTCCATATAAGGTCATAGCGAGCGTTCGTGGAATGGGGGTTGCAGTCATGACGAGGACATGTGGCGCAAAAGAATCGTTCTTCTGCCATAAACCAGCTCGCTGACCTACGCCAAAACGATGTTGCTCATCAATCACTGCAAGCCCGAGCTTCTGAAACTGTACGGTTTCTTCTATCAGCGCATGCGTGCCGATAACAATGGGAATAGTGCCTTCTGCAAGGCTTTTTAGTATTTCTTTCCGCTCTTTTGTTTTGGTGCTGCCAGTTAGCAACGCAACAGGAATGTTCATCTTTTCCAGCAGCGATTTTACTCCGTGATAGTGCTGCTGAGCAAGGATCTCCGTCGGGGCCATCATGCAAGCCTGCAGGCCGTTGTCCATAGCCAGTAGCATAGCCATTACGGCCACAATCGTCTTTCCGCTACCCACGTCTCCCTGCACCAAACGGTTCATTTGCTTCCCGGTTGCAGTGTCCGTTCTTATCTCCTTTAAGACTCGTTTCTGGGCATTAGTAAGCTGAAAAGGAAGATGGAGATGGTAGAAGTCATTGAAATATTTTCCAACTGTATCAAATCTGAACCCCGGTTGAATGGTGTGCTGCAGCCTTATACGGGCAATCTTTAGCTGCGAAATAAAAAGCTCCTCCCATTTCAGCCGGTGACGGGCTGCCTGCATGTGCTCGTCACTATCCGGGAAGTGAATCCATTTTAAGGCAGCAAAGCGGCTGCATAATTTATAAGTGGAAAGGACCTGTGATGGCAGTATTTCGGGGATGTCATGAGCACCGATCTTTTCAAAAAGACTTTGGGTCAGTCTTGCGAAAGAGCGGTTCGTAAGGCCTCTTACCCGTAGCTTTTCGGTAGTGGGGTAGACAGGCTGCATGCCTGCAATGGCTGTCTCTGCCGTAATAAGGTCTGTTTCAGGGTGTGCAATATTGGGGACACCATTGAAAAAGGTAATGCGACCGAAAACGATATATTTATGATGTTCTTTAAGCGAAGACTTCATCCGCTGTGCACCCTGAAACCATATTAATTCGATCTTTCCTGTGTCATCGTACAAAGTGGCAAGCAGTCTTCTTTTCCGTCCTTCCCCTTCTTCAAAGATGTTGATCATCGTACCAGCCAGTTGTACGAACTCTGTCTGGGGAGTGATGTCGGCTATTTTTGTGATCTGTGTACGGTCGAAGTAGCGATACGGAAAATGGTACAGCAGGTCTTCATAACTGCCGATAGAAAGCTCCTTCCGCAGCGATTCGCCACGTTGCGGACCAACGCCTTTGAGAAATTCGATTGGAGTATCTAATATGGAACTGCTGTAAGCGATTTTATTCTATTTAGGACAAAAATAAGGAAGCAATTGAAGGGCTTCGAATCTTTGGTACTTGATTATATCTTTGATTTTGTGTTACTTAGTGCGCTATTATCTTTTTTATTAAGATGTCCTACTCTAAAACTTCGCTAAAAGACAGTAAAACTTTTGAAGGATTTACTGAAACCGCAGACAACTTATCCGCCTTCAGACTATATCTGGATATGTACATCATTTCTTTAAAGGACGGTCATGTTGTCCGTTTTGATCCTGGTAGTCGAAGTAATGAGTTCAGACACTGGCTGCTGCATCATAATATAAGAGAAGTGTAGATCACGCTGACAATAAAAAAGGGCTGCATCGTTTTCCTGATACAGCCCCTCATTTGTACGTGTAAATATTAATTGCCGAGATAAGATTTTAAAAGAGAACAGCGGCTTGCTGTACGTAGTTTAGTAATCGCTTTGTCTTTGATCTGGCGAACGCGTTCGCGTGTCAATGAAAACTTTTCGCCTATATCTTCCAGACTCATAGGATGTTCTACGCCTATTCCGAAATATAATTTGATCACATCGCGCTGACGGTCTGTAAGTGTACTGAGCGAGCGTTCTATTTCGCAACGAAGAGAATCGTAGTGTGCCAGGCTTGTATCGGCCGAGTCAGCGTTAGGGTTTTCCAAAACGTCTAACAGGCTGTTATCTTCGCTGTCGGCAAAAGGAGCATCTACCGACACGTGACGTGCAGCCACACCAAGTGTTGTTTCTACTTCTTCAGTACCTATTTCGAGAATCTCTGCCAGTTCTTCTGTAGAAGGCTCGCGTTCAAATTCCTGTTCCAGTTGCGAATATGCTTTGCTGATCTTATTGGAAAGACCCACCTTATTCAGCGGAAGGCGAACGATACGTGATTGTTCTGCCAATGCCTGAAGGATAGATTGACGGATCCACCATACAGCGTAAGAAATAAATTTAAAACCTCTTGTTTCGTCAAAGCGCTGAGCAGCTTTAATCAATCCAAGATTGCCTTCGTTGATAAGATCACTCAGAGAAAGACCCTGGTTCTGATATTGTTTGGCTACAGAGACAACGAAGCGGAGATTTGCCTTTGTCAGCTTTTCCAGTGCTCGCTGATCGCCTTGTTTTATTTTGATAGCTAACTGTACTTCTTCTTCAGGAGTGATCAGGTCCACTTTACCGATTTCCTGCAAATACTTTTCAAGAGATTGGCTTTCACGATTCGTAATAGACTTCGTGATCTTAAGCTGACGCATAGACATAGGCAAAGTATATTTTGGTTAGTAAATGGAAAAATGTGTGTGGTATAGCTAAGGAGAGTGACATTTCTGTGGCAAATCTAAGCGGCACAGCAATTCAACCCAAAAAAAATTAAGGAATTGTTAACACGTTGTGCCCAACGCTTTCGCTGCAATCCTTGCTGCGCGGCCTAAGTTCTTTCTGAGAAAAATTTTGATTGTTCAGTTGTTTTTCTATTATTGCACCCAAAGTCGACACAACGTGAACACATCTGCGATGAAGAAAAAAATAATGTACACCTTAGAATATCCGATTCGTTGCTCTCCGGCAATATTGTATGAATTCCTCTCTACACCTGTAGGCCTGCAAGAATGGTTCGCTGATAAAGTGGACCAGAAAGAAACAAAATTCTTCTTTAGCTGGAATGGCTCCACAGATACGGCAGACCTTGTAGAGGCTGTAGAAAACGATTATATCGTTTATCGCTGGGAATATTACGACGACGACGAATTTTTTGAGTTCAGAATTGAACAAAGCCCTGTAACCAATGAGACCATTTTGAAGATCACTGATTTTGCCGATAAGGCAGATTTGAGAGATCAGGAGCGTCTGTGGAACTCTCAGGTCAGCGATTTGAAACATCGCATCGGGGCCTAAAAAGAAACGTTTTGAGTGAAAAAGCTTGCTTGAAAAAAAGCAGGCTTTTTCTTTTGCTATAGAAAAGGTTAATCAATCGTGCCTTTCTCAGAAACAGGATTTGTTTTGTTTAAGTTTGCACACCAAAGAAAACGGCTTGTTTAAGAAACTGGACATACTGATCATTCGCAGTTTTATCGGTCCCTTCATCGTTACTTTTTTTGTATCCCTGTTTGTGCTGGTTATGCAGTTTTTCTGGGTGTACATGGACGAGCTGATTGGGAAAGGCCTGGGTATCTGGATGATCCTGCAGTTGTTGTTTTATATGTCGGCCACGATGGTGCCTCTGGCGCTGCCGCTTGGTATCCTGCTCTCTTCCATTATGACCTTTGGTAATCTTGGCGAAAGTATGGAGCTGGTGGCCATAAAGGCAACAGGCATTTCGCTGCTGCGCTTTATGAGGCCTTTGCTTTTGCTCATTATTGGAGTTGGAGGACTGGCATTTCTTTTTAATAATAATATTATTCCGGTTGCTAATCTCAAAGCGCTTTCCCTGCTATACGACCTTCGCAATTCTAAACCGGCCCTGAATATCCGTGCTGGTCAGTTCAATAAAGACATAGAAGGCTATTCCATACGAGTAGGGGAGAAAGATAAAAATGGCCATGCTATCCGCGATGTAATGATCTATGACCATTCATCAGGCTATGGGAATGACAATGTAGTGCTGGCGAAAAAGGGGGATATGATTCCTATTCCGGACAAGCATTATCTGGTATTTCGTCTCGAGGACGGATGGAGGTATGACGATGCAGCAGCCAGAGGACGCAGTCGCAACTATGAACAAAAGAGGATTTACTTCAAACGCTGGGATAAAGTATTCGATCTTTCTTCATTCAAATTGAGCCGAACAAATGAGGACCTTTTTAAGGGCGCCTACCAGATGATGAATGTGCGACAGCTAAATGAGGGTATCGACAGCATCCGCAAAGACGAAAAACGGATTTATGCGAACGTCAATAGCTACCTCAGCCCTTATCTGTCTCTCACCACAAGCAAAAATCAGGACCGCGATCTGGCAGCACGTATAAAGAAAAGCTCCGCTTCGTTTAGTTACGATACAAGTTTCCTCCAGCATGTGCCGGATTCTTTTAGAGCCAAAGTGGTTAACCTCGCAAGTAGCAATATTCGCAATTCCAAGGGTCTGCTTGATATTTCGGCCTCAGATAAGAAACTGAAGACGGAAAACTTTATTAAGTTCAACATAGAATGGCACCGCAAGTTCACACTTTCGTTTGCCTGTGTTTTATTGTTTCTGATCGGCGCGCCTTTGGGAGCCATTATTCGGAAAGGTGGCGTCGGTATGCCAATGGTCATTGCTATTGCCTTTTTTATCCTGTTTCATATCATGACTATCATTGGGGAAAAGCTGGCTAAAAGTGCCGCAGTGGCTCCATGGATGGGCATGTGGATGGCAACGGCCATGCTTCTTCCAATTGCTTTTTTTCTTATTAATGCCGCCAGGAAGGACTCACAGATATTCACCAAAGAATGGTATGTACGACTTTGGAACCGCGGCAGAAGATTCTTTGTGAAAACCAGCTCATGAAATCACTTCAACCTCCATATAGCTCTATGAACAAATGGTTTTTGCTGCCATTTGCGCTATGGTTTATGCTCGGCGGCCTTTCATTGCTATTATTTGACAAAAAGGATCTGTTTGCTTTTTTCAATATTCATCACAGTTCGCTGGGGGATGAGATAATGGTCTATGTCACCCAGATGGGAGAAGGAGTTTTCGGAACTATTATTTTGCTGCTGCTGCTGGGCTTAAAGTCATTCAGAAACTGGTGGTATTTTTCGGCGGCCTTGCTTTGCAACGTGGTGCCGGCTGTTTTGGTGCAGTTAATCAAAAGCTCTGTAAATGCGCCGAGGCCGCTCAACTACTTCCACAATGCAAGCTGGATCCACTTGCTGCCCCAGTGGGAGCGGCTTATGGAACGTAGCTTCCCGTCCGGCCACACCTGCGCGGCCTTTTCATTATTCTGTTTTCTGGCGTTGATACTTACTCCAAAATATAAATGGCTGGGGGGTGTTTTTTTTGCTTTGGCCATCCTTGTGGGCTGGAGTCGCATGTATCTGGCCGCTCATTTTTTTCTGGATGTTTATGTAGGTAGTATTATTGGCGTCCTTTTTACTATATTAGTTGTCGGGATAATGAGGCGGAATCCGCACTATTTTTACAGGAGAGAAAAATCGGGAGATATTTAATGAATGTTCACAGCCTGGTTCGGTATGCTGCAATTGTTTTGCTTTCGGGATTGCTTTTTTTGCCGTTCCTTGGGCATGTTCACCTTTTCGACTGGGATGAGATCAACTTTGCAGAGTGTGCCAGGGAGATGATTGCTACAAAGGACTATCTGATGGTTCAGATAGACTTTCAGCCTTTCTGGGAGAAGCCGCCCCTGTTTATCTGGATGCAGGTTATTGCCATGAAGCTCTTTGGCATCAATGAGTACGCGGCCCGTTTCCCCAATGCATTCATGGGTATCGTCACCCTCGTTACTATCTTTTATGTAGGAAAGAAAGTGATCAGTGAGCGGATGGCTACCTGGTGGACTATCATCTATGCTGCTACCTGGCTTCCTCATTTCTACTTCAAGTCCGGTATTATCGATCCAACCTTCAATTACTTTGTTTTTCTTGCTTTCTTTCAGGTTCATCTGCTGCGCTTTAGCGCGGATAAGGTCAGGCATGCCTTGTATGCCGGTCTGTTTCTGGGGCTGGCAGTGCTCACTAAAGGCCCGGCGGCTGCGCTTATTGCCATCCTGGCACTGGTCGTATATCTCTTGCTCAACAAAGGCCTGTGGGGCTTCCGTCTATACCATTTTCTGCTTATAGCTGCCGTTGCCTTCATCCCTTTTGCATTATGGTTTGGAGCTGCTATTGTGCATCACGGCTGGAGTTATGGTAGTTGGTTCATGAATGAATTTATTACCTATCAGATCAGGCTATTCAGGACGGAAGATGCAGACCATGGCGGACCTTTCTTTTATCATTTCATCGTATTACTGATAGGGTGCTTTCCTGCCTCTGTCTTCCTCTTTCAGTATAGCAGGCGGAGAACTACAGATAATGAACCCGCACGTGACTTTACCAGGTGGATGTGGATCATTTTCTGGGTCACGCTTATCCTTTTTTCCATTGTTAAGACCAAGATCGTTCATTACTCCTCCCTTTGCTATTTTCCGCTCACCTATCTGGCCGCTTTAAAGATAGAACAGTTGGCCAGCGGCGAGATCAGCCTACGCAAAGGGGTGAAAATATTGCTCGTGGCGCTCGGGTGTTTATGGGGTATCATCCTAATCGCCTTGCCACTGGTCGGCATCTATAAAGACAAGATTATTCCTTACATACAAGATCCTTTTGCTGTGGGCAACCTTCAGGCAAGCGTTTCCTGGTCGTGGACGGAGTGCCTCTGGGGCGTTTTCTATCTTATTGGCATAGCGGTAGTAGTAATATGGATAAGAAAGAATTTTTCAAAAGGAATGCTGGCCCTTGCCGTGCTTCAGATCATTATTATTCAGATCACTGTGCTTCACTTCACTCCCAAGATCGAGGCATACTCGCAGCGTGCCGCTATTCGCTTTTTCAAGAGCTTTAAAGGCAAAGACGTATATGTACAGGTGCTGGGATATAAGAGCTACGCTCAGCTATTCTATACACAAAAACAGCCGCCTGCCAACAAACATTATTATGAAAAAGACTGGTTGCTGAATGGGGCGGTAGATAAGCCCACCTATTTCATCAGTAAGAATATTTCAGCCGATCAATACCGGAAACTACCCCAGTTGGAGGAGCTTGGTGAGAAGGACGGCTTTGTCTTCTTTAAAAGAAGGTAGCGCATTCGGCAATGACGGCTGCGACTGAGATTCGGTGCAATGGTAGATTACCGCGGTAGTACTAATTTACGCTTTTTGTTATCTGATGCAAATATTATTTAAGAATATTACACACACCCACACTGTTTGTTTCACCGAAAAAGGCTGTAAAGTCTCCAAGACCTTATAGGCTTTCAAACCGAATGATTTTAAGACTTCTAAAAACTATCTTAGGACTTCCAAAAATCATTTCAGTACTTCCAAAAATCATTTTAGGACTTCCAAAAGTCATTTC
>DATJDP010000217.1:0-4487 GCA_035497355.1 Flavipsychrobacter sp. | reverse complement strand
TCTATTGCCCAAACTTTATCTCCAGACTGGGCGAAACAAATAAACGGTAGTCAAGGTGGAGGGACGACCACATATGGAGACATAACTACTGATAAAGAGGGGAATGTGTATGCATTGTACAACGAACAAGGCTACGTATATGCGGGTGGACAGGCTACTCAGGACTCAACGTCGACCACTGTACTGACAAGCTGGGATTGCAACGGCAGCCTCCGCTGGATGAAATCTTTAGGCGTAACAGGAAATGTCGGCGCGAGAAACACCGGTATGTATCTGGAAGTAGACACACTCGGAGGTATTTACGTTTCCGGTTCGGCCACATCACAAGGAACTGCGGGCTTTTACTGGGATACGGATACTACTATAAATATAGCTGGAAGCGCCAGTATGGAATACCTGATGAAATACAACAGCCAGGGTCAATTTCAATGGTTTAGAACACTGGCGGCTAACTATATGCAAAATCCAAGTATCAGACTTTCCGCAAGTCCGTCCGGTGACCTGTTCTGGTTTGCATTACTTGATCCGGGCTTATATGGCGGCGGCGCTTTCACCATCACTACCCGAAAGTACTACGCCGTTCGGTATAGCGCAGCCGGTAGTTTTCAGGCTGCCATCCCGCTGGACATGACACCTCCTGCATCAACGACTACACCCTTTTCTGTATCCTGGAAATTTGATCCGTCTACCAACCGGTTCTATAGCTGGTTGTCTTACACAAACAATTACGGGAGCCTGACTATCGGTAACACCACCATAGCCTCACCTGCTAACGGCACCAGCGGCACCGCGGTGTTGAGCGCCTTCGACGGGCAAGGCCAGAACCTTTGGGTAAAACAGGCAAGCACTAATAAAACCAGCCGTATTGATGATATAGCGTTTAATACGGATGGCGTTCTATACATAAAGGGAGAAAGTGAGCCCGGAACTGTTTTTTGCGGCGATACGGCAACAAATGCATCAGGACAGTCTCCGACTGCATGCCTCATGTCACTGGACACAAATGGCGGTTTGTTTTGGTCCAACTATTCAGCAAACGGTCAATTGGGAGGCGGCTTTTTTAATGTCAGCCAAGTCAACAATACCCTTGTGACAACCGGTAGGTACTATGGCACATTGACATGGAACAATCACAGCGTTACCAGTACCTCCCAAAACTACAGTGGATATCTGCTGCAAGCTGATGCCGCAACAGGCATCGTTCAGCAACTGGCCAGCTTCGATGCGAGTACCTCTTGTACCCCTCAGAATACAGCCCTCGATAAAAACGGCAATACTTATATAACCGGCTTTTTTCAGGGTAATATGTCCTTTGGCGGCAATACCTTCTCATCCACCCCAGCGTGGTCGTTTAATCACTTCCTCCTAAAGTACAAAAACGTAAACTGTGGCTGCGATCTCCTGCTGCCCGCATTTAACGCTACTCATACTGGTGGGAAAACGTATCAGTGCACTTATACAGGGCAGACACCTTACACAACCATAAGCTGGGACTTTGGCGATGGCAGTCCGACACTTTTCGGTGTCAGTCCAAGCCATACTTATGCGGCATACGGTACTTATTCTGTTTGCGTCACAGTTACGAATGCATGTGGCAGCAATACCACCTGTCAGTATATCACTATCGATCCTACGGGCATAGACGATGCAACCGGCATCTTTAGTTCGGTTAGTGTATATCCCAATCCAGCGAATAACGAAGTGATGATTGATGACCTTGCATCTGGTACTACTGTGGAAATATTGGATATGCTAGGCAGGCGTCTGAAAAAAGCTACTTCGGATGGCACTACATTGCATATTTCTCTATTGGATCTCAACGCAGGCGTTCATTTGCTGCGCTTCACCAACAAAGAAGGACAAAGCGGAAGCCAAATGTTCGTCAAGCAGTAACGTATTGAGTAAGACGGCCATGGCTCAAATGGCGGACTGCAATCGCTCTGAAGATTTAGCTTCGCTGAGAAAAGTTCGGCAATCATTCCGCTTTGCTCCATTCCTTCGAAATGACGGAATTCTATTTTTCTTTCTACATGTGAAAGCCCAATAAAGACCCGTCATTTCGACCGCAGGGAGAAATCTCACGAAATGAAAGCGGCTATGCTGGTACGTTCCGGCCTTCCTATAAGTTATCATTGGGGCAAATACTGAGGGAATTCGCCTCCATTACTTCATGAGACCCGCATCAATAGCGCTCCAAATCCGGCCTCATTAACGATTTTCCCAAACTCTTTAAAGATTCTTTCAAACTCTTATTCATTCGCCTCAGACTCTTATTTGTCTGGGCCAAACTCTTATTTGCCTGAGTCAAACTCATATTTGTCACGGTCAAACTCATATTTGTCTGAGCCAGACTCATATTTGTGCGCCTCAAACTCATATTTGTCCAGGGCTTCCAAATACAAGTTTGAAGCAAACTCAATTGAGTTTGAGACAAACTCTATCGAGTTCGGGACAAACTCAATAGAGTTTACAAAAAATCAATTCAACTTTTTTCAACTCGAAAGAGTTTGGGACAAACTCTTTCGAGTCTGAGCCGAACAAATATGAGTTTGAGGCGGACAAATATGAGTTCGGGACAAACTCAATTGAGATTAAGCCGAGCAAATAAGAGTTTGACAGAAACTCATAAGAGTCCAGGATAAATGACCAAAATATTGATGGAAGGTATAGAAGGATTGATGGAAACAAGTGTAATATGGAGCGAACATGCTCTTTGTTTAAAAGCAGACCTATTTCGTCTATGAGAAACAAAAGAGGTTGGACTAACAACTCAATTTGTTTTCAAGGATTTTGCAGTGATTTTGGCTTTTTACATTACAATATTCTGTTTCAGGTCGCTTTTATATGGATAGTCAGTATTGTAATGCAAACCACGGCTTTCCTTACGGAACTGTGCACCTTTTACCACAAGAAAACCTATGGTGATCACATTACGCAATTCAAGCAACTGAGGGGAGAGGCTAGTGGTTTTATAAAGGTTTTCCGTTTCCTCATGAAGTAAGTCAAGGCGACGCATGGCGCGGGCAATACGCACATCATTCCGAACGATACCCACATAATCTGTCATAACCTGTTGCAGCTCTTTAAGGCTCTGTGTGATGAGGATCATCTCCTTAGGGTGCGTGGTTCCGGAAGCGTTCCAGTCTGGTACCTCACTGTGAAAATGGAGGTCGCCGATCTTCAATGCAGCATCTTCTGCACAACGATGCGCAAAGACCAGTGCCTCTAGCAGGGAATTGGAGGCAAGCCTGTTAGCGCCATGCAAGCCGGTGCTGCTACACTCGCCGCAAGCGTAAAGATGAAGAATGGAGGACCGCCCTTGCTCATCCACTTTTATACCACCGCAACAATAATGTGCCGCAGGTGCCACAGGAATCATTGAGGTCATCACATCTATACCGATGCTGAGGCATTTCTCATAAATATTAGGGAAATGAGCTTTAAACTTGTCGGGGTCCATGTGACGACAGTCGAGATACACATGTTCCGTACCTGTGCGTTTCATTTCGCTGTCTATAGCACGGGCCACAATATCGCGCGGGGCAAGGTCGCGCCGCGGATCATACCGCTCCATAAAGGCTTCTCCTTCCTTATTCCGCAAGATACCGCCATCACCGCGAACGGCTTCCGTTATCAAAAAAGAAGGGCTCACACCTGCTTCAAACAGGGCAGTAGGATGAAACTGGATAAACTCCATATTCTCGATCCTACCCTTCGCGCGGTAGGCCATGGCAATGCCATCGCCGGTAGCTATAACGGGGTTGGTAGTGGTTCTATACGCCTGCCCCATGCCGCCGGAAGCCATTAATGTGATCTTCGAAAGGATCTTTTCAATACCGCCTGTTTGAAGGTTTAATGCATAAACGCCATAGCAGTCTATATCGGGAGTAGATTTCGTAACCAGAAAACCGAGATGATGCTGCGTAATGAGATCGACGACGAACCAGTGATTATGAATTTCGATATTAGGATATTTTTGTACCTCCTCCACCAGCGCCCGCTCTATCTCGAAGCCTGTAATATCCTTGTGGTGTAGAATGCGGAACTCAGAGTGCCCTCCTTCCCTGCCACGCAGGTAGTCACCGCCGGAGTCTTTATCGAACCTCGCTCCCCATTCAATTATTTCATTTACCCTCGCAGGGCCTTCCTTCACTACGATTTCCACTACTTCTCGGTTGCACAGGCCATCACCGGCTATAAGCGTGTCATCAATATGTTTTTCGAAACTATCGTTTTCCAGATCGTTTACCACCGCTATACCGCCCTGCGCGTATTTGGTATTGGTCTCATCGGTATTTGCCTTGGTGAGGATCACAATCTTCCTTTCCGGAAATCTTTTAGCAGTCTTAACGGCAAAAGTGAGGCCTGCAATACCAGAGCCGATGATCAGAAAATCCGTTTGTAGCATTGTTATGACATTAAAAAAACGGTTCCCGTGACGGAACCGTTTACAAAAGTAGTTAGTTCCGGCTTAGAAGGTAGACGTC
>DATJDP010000216.1:0-25067 GCA_035497355.1 Flavipsychrobacter sp. | reverse complement strand
ACCAGCCAGCTATCGTGCGGAGAAAGGATAGCGCCACTTGCATTTTGAATGAACTTGATCTGTGCTCCTGTTGTTTCATCCTTAGTTACTATCAGTCCGGCAATGAGATCGCTATGTCCGCCAAGGTATTTTGTGGCACTGTGAACCACAATATCTGCACCGAGTAAAAGCGGCTGTTGCAATGCCGGTGAAGCAAAAGTATTGTCTACACAAATGAGAATATCGGGATTGCTTGCTTCTGCAATTTTTACGATAGCTGCAATGTCACTGATCTTTAAGGTTGGATTAGTAGGCGTCTCGAGCCAGATCAGCTTTGTATTAGGGGTAAGGCTATTGACAATATTGCGGACATCGGTGGTATCAACATAATTGACTTTTATGCCGAACTTCTCATAGACATGCGTGAACAGCCTGTAGGCACCACCATAAATGTCGTCAACGGCAAGCACCTCATCGCCTGATTTTAGAAGCTTTAGTACAGCATCAATAGCTGCCAGTCCGCTGGCAAACGCAATACCAGTGCTGCCATGCTCCAGTTTTGCGATAATAGTTTCAAGCGCCGCACGTGTAGGATTGCCGGTACGCGCATAGTCAAACCCCCTGTTTTCACCGGGTGCTTCCTGCACAAAAGTGGATGTCTGGTAAATGGGAACGGAAATAGCACCAGTAAGTGGATCTACCGGAATGCTGTGGATGAGTTGTGTTGCTTTTTTGCTCATTGCTTTTGGTTTTATTGTGTTTTTAAAAAAATAATTTGAAAAAACACTCACCGAAAAGCTTACGGAATGAGCCTTTATTGCATTAACCTCTGTGGTAACTGCAATAAAAAAGCTCTTCCGACAAGAAGAGCTTCTGTTATTTGAACCCGAAGGAAAAAATCAACTGTTGCACTTGCTTATCTTTCCCGCATTTCTGCGGGATGGAAGTAGCACCAATTCTCAAATTTTACTTTGAGCGGTTGCTAAGGCGTCAACGGGCCATGTCCCTCTGCCTTTCTGGATAAGTGTTGTAAAGAACTATCGCAAAGATATAAGCGAAGATTTTATTTCTCCAAATTATTTTTGCTGCGCGTTTAGTTTTCCGTCTAAACAGCCGGAATATTTACTTTAAAGCAAGAACCTTTTCCTTCTTCACTCTCCACTGCAATATGCCCTTGGTTCTTACTCAAAAATTCCTGTATCAGAATGAGTCCGAGTCCTACACCTCTTTCACCAGACGTGCCGCGGGAGCTGATTCTTGCTTCGATATCAAAAAGCTTTTTGATCGTTTCCTCAGACATGCCAACCCCGTTATCTTCAACTTCAAAAACAACATGTCCATTTTGCCTGTATCCACGGATTTCTATCTTTTCCCCTTCTTTCGAAAACTTGATAGCGTTTGCTACAAGATTTCTCATAATAAACTCCAGTTGATTTTTATCAAAACGCGCAATACACAGCTCGTCAACCTTTTGCACCAGTTCAATGTTCTTATGTGAGGCTACATTTACCAACAACCGATTGATCTTATCTGCCAGCAGTTTCACATCTACCGCTTCACGATGAAGGTTTTCCTTTTGAAACTGTCCTGCGCCCCATACTAAAAGGTTGTCGAGCGTTTCAAGTGTTGCAGATGCCGACAAATGAAGCTCGCCAATTAGCGCCCTCTGATCTTGCTGATTCAGCACTTCGCTTTCCAATAGTTCCATAGAGCTTATAATACTGCCAAGCGGGCTTCGAAGGTCGTGACTGATCACAGCAAACAACTTATCTTTTACCTCATTCAGGTTCTCAAGTGCCTCCTTCTGATCTTGCAGCAGCTTGTTTTTCTTTCTTATCTGCACTGCAGCAACGACCACCACCACTACTATCAGCAAGGTGAGGATGCTGATGAGGATAAAGACATTCCGCTGATGTGTTTTTCTACCATTGTCTTTTTGTAACGCGATTACAGAATCGGACATGTCTTTGATCTCCTGCTCCATGCTCGTCTTTTCCACTAATGCTCTCTTTTCTGCATTTTCCACCTGTTTACTCAATGCCATCGTAGTATCGAAAAGTAACGCGGCCTCTTTATACTTGCCCTGACCAACATAGACCTGCTGTAATAGCAAATAATTTTGATACAACTGCTCTTTATCGTCCGTGACAGTGGCAATCGCCATACTTTGGTTTATGTAGCCTAATGCTTCGTCGTATTTTTTCTGATGAATGAAAAGATCTGCAAGACTCGTTGATACGCCACCAATACCGACGGGGAACTCAGCTTTCTGATACAAAGCGAGGGAGGCATTAAGGAAGTATTGGGCGGAATCCAAGTCGCTTAAATGGAGATAAACATTTCCAAGATTATGGAAAATGAAGGGGTCGATGCCTTGCTTGTTGATTACTCCAGATAAAAACGCTGCTTTTTGAAGAACCGCGAGTGCTTTTTCGTATTGCTTATTTTCCCCATAAAGCACCCCCAAATTGTTATAAACGTTGATCGAAAGTGAGGTATCTCCCGTTTGTTCAGCGTATTTCAGAGATTGATTCTGATAGCCGACTGCATGTTCATAATCATTTACGTCTCCATATACAAGGCCAATTTTGTAGTTGATGTCTGCCATGCCATGTTTATCATTCATCCGGTAAAGCACATCCTTTGCAAGCAGGAACCAGTGTAGGGCTTTAGCAGGCGAATTCTGCATGGCTTCATTAATTCCCATCATGCTATAAACAGAAGCCAAATTCTTTAGTTGCCCTTCCTTTTTGTAATAGTTGATGCTTTCCTGATAATAACTGAGGGCCTTTTCATAATGGCTTTGATGGGTTTCGTATGTTCCAAGCAGTTGCCCTGCATCGGCTATTCCCTGTTGGTAGCCTATTTTCTGAGCTAACTTATAGGCATTGGTGGCTAGTTGCAGGGCGCTGTCTCGGTTCTTTGCTATTAGTCGGTCTATGTTGTTTACAATACGGTTGATAGATGCCGTGTCTTCGTGGAAGTCAGTTGCACTTGCATTGTAAAACGATAGACAAACAAGGCCAAGGAGAAGGGTAAAAACGTAACGCATAAGCAAAACATACAAAATGGAGATAGCAAAAATAACCCTTTAAAGCATTAAAAGAGAATCAGTTATTTACATTTTCAGGAAAACTGTTGCTAACAGGAAAAAATCAGAAAGAACATTTTAGCCAATCGCTTTATGTTAGTGCGACAGGTGTCGCTACCATCAATTTCAAGAACTGTATGTAGCAACTATAAAATTGTTGAAAATCAGATAGTTAGGTATCAATATGCTTTAGTCCAAAAGTATAGACCAACAGAGATATAGGCAAAAAAAAGAGCGCCGGGGTCGATACCAGGCGCTCGCATCATTTAACCAAAACAACTACATAAGCCTATAAGCCGGATTCTGTAACCCGGTATGGTCCCCGGGCGGCTATCATTTATCTGGTCCTCGCATTGCTGCCAGGATCTATCTGCCAACCCGCAATCTCAGGCGAGCCACCTTTATCCTTTCGGATCGATTGCCTATTTGGCATTTCAGCGCGCAAGGTTTACCCCAAAATGCTGTTACCAACATATTGCGTAGGCTCTTACTCTACATTTTCACCCTTACCTCCATTAAAAAGGCGGTTATTTTCTGTGGCACTTTCTGTTAGTGGCGTGAACCACTACCCATCCGTTAGGTGGTGCGCTGCTCTATACTGTCCGGACTTTCCTCCCCATTAAAAATGAGGCGATAACCCAGCCTTCTGTAGTCAGTACAAAATTAAAGAAAAATATAGCCATAAAACAAGCTTTTTCAGCGAGTTTATATACTTTAACATTTGTGTTTTACTGATTTCAAAGATCTTATGACGGCCTACCGTCAGCTTTACTTCTAAAAAAAGAGTACCACAATTCAGACAAACAGAGAGGTCTGCAAAGTCTGCCCTGAGTGTTTCCGTTCATGGTCCAACAACCATTTTTTACACCATAGCCCTCCCCCGTAGCCAACTAGAGAACCATTTTCTCCAATTACGCGGTGACAGGGCACAATGATAGCCAACCCATTCTCTCCATTAGCACGGGCTACCGCTCTAATTGCTTTTACATCTCCAAGAAACACGGACTGCGCTTTGTAAGAGCGAGTAGTAGCGTAAGGAATCTCCTGTAGGCCAACCCATACCTTTTGCTGAAAGGGTGTACCGAGCAGTTGCAATGGAAGATCGAACTCCTTCCGTTCACCTTCAAAATACTCTTTCATTTGCTGCTCCAGCACCTTAAAATGTTCATGCTCTCCTTCCTGTACGTCTGTATCCAGCAGCCGTATCACTCGGTTCAAAATCTCATTGATCATCTTACGGTATTCAAAGTCAAAAACGCAAATCCCTTCGTCTGTTGCCGCAGCAAGCATGACACCAAGAGGCGTATCTATTCTTTTTGTAAACAGCACAGACAAATTTAAGCTTTTAAATAACTGTTGATAATCGCACTTATATCACCGGCCTGGTTAAAGATCATCATATGCGAGCCGTCTTTGATCCAGTAGTCAGCGATGATATTCGCAGGCGGAATTATTTTGTCGTTAGTGCCATGCGTATGAATAATATGTGGAGGAATAATAGTGTTCTGCCAGTTAAGAATTGTCTTTAGTGCCCAGCCTAAAAACTTCGTATCCGTGTCCTGCATGATTGCATCCAGCATATGTTTGGCCTCTTCCGTTTCTGCGCCAAAGCGTTCATACAATATGGACGTTGGCTTTTTAAATAATCCATACGGCATCATGTGATGATCAACAAAAAACGCGATAAAGCTGTTCATGTCCGGTATCTCTTCCTTTGTTTTTGCAGTTGACACCAGAAAAACCTGGTTGACCGGCATCATCTTCGCAATTTCGGTTGCGATCATTCCGCCAAAAGACAAGCCAAGAATCGTGGGATTTTTTTCAGGAATGGAAGCAGCCATTTTTTGAGCATAACAAGGCAAGTCATCATATTTATCGAAAGCAACCCAGGGTAAAAAGTGAAGATTTCCGTTTATACTCAATCTCTTAAAAATTCGTTCATCCGCGCCCAGTCCGCTGATACAATAGATGTTTCTCATTAGGTTCGGTTACAAGCTGATAAAGTTAACGGCCTAGCAAGTAAAAACAAATGCCAATAAAGTAGCACGTAAAGATGATGAAGAACCGCTTTTATAGTGAAAGTGTTCAGAACTTCTCTTATCTTAGAAAGCAAAATGTCTTAATTGGAAGTTAACCGGTAGTAAAGTTGTCGTTAAGCGGCATTGTTTTGTTGTAGCAACTGTTTCGGCGATACATCTTTGCATCATCAAACGAACGAAAAAGTAGAAAGGCCAAAGTAAAAGTCGAAAGTAGAAAGACCAAAGCAAAAAGTATAAAGACTAAAGTCGATAAACAAAAAAGCAAACAGAAAAATAAAAACACCAATTCGTCTCCATTCTCTCCTTATATACAGAAAAAAGAGCCCTTTCCAGGGCTTTTTTGTTTTTACTGCTGGAATGTTATTTATAGATTTATTTAGACGCTACATTTGAAACGATGGAAGTAGACAATAGTGATTGGAAGATTCTTAATAGTGCACTGGACAAATGGCAGGAGAATGGTAAGTTGACGGCAGAAAAGGCAAACGAGTTACGGGAAAGCATTGAACTTAAAAAGACAGGTCAACAAATAGCACAATACTTCTTCCTGTTTGCGCTTTCATGCACGCTGATGTCTTTTGGTGCCATTTTTATTGATGAGAAATTGCTGGAGCGCATTAAGAATTATCTTGCGTTAAGCAATACCGTTATTGCCATTATCATGGCGCTACTTGCAGCCGGTTGGTTTTATTATATAAGAAAAAAGAGTAACAGCATTCGAAGCATTGCATACGAGATATATACAGTTCTCGGTGGACTTGCCGCGGTCACTGCCGTTGTCTATATCTGTAAGGATATCGGCTTTGGTGAATCCTATTCAGGTTTTCTTTTCGCAACAGCTATTTTGCTTGCTTTATTAAGCACCCTTTTCAATTCAAAAGCCTTATGGATCGGCACCATCGCTGCTTTCATGGGTTGGTATGGAGCCTTTGCATACGTTCACAGTCATAATTTTCTTTTCTGGGGAATGAATTATCCCTTGCGCTTCACTGTCTTCGGACTTTTGGTTATCGCTTTTTCATTTATCCAGACCCGCATTCCGCGTGTTGCCCCTATGCAGCGCATCACATACATAGCAGGACTTATCATCTTCTTTACCGGCCTATGGGGCGTTTCAGTATTCGGAAACTTTAATGATCTGGAGGCATGGATGGCGGTGCGGCAAACGCATGTAATGTTCTATGGATTTGTATTTGGTGTTGCCGCTTTGATCGCCTTATATCTCGGTATCAGATACAATGACGACATTGCCCGCGATCTGGGCATTTTATTCTTACTCATCAACTTTTACAGCCGCTACTTCGAATATTTCTGGAATACGATGCACAAGGGCATTTTTTTTCTGATCCTTGCCGTTTCTTTCTGGTTTTTAGGCCGTTGGATAGAAAAAAGACGAAAAAAGGGCACTGACGACAAAGACATTTTAAAGAGATAATTAACGCCGCTTTTCTTTTCCCTTTCGCCTGAAAGGTTTCTGCTGGTAGTCTTTTTGTAGGAATATAAAAAAAAGATGACGAAGAAGCTAACTTTTAAAGGCATCTGGCAAGTCCTTAAAAAATCTTTTACTGGCTTTTCCGAAGATAAGGTGACGAAACTTAGCGGAGCACTCGCCTACTACACCGTCTTTTCCATGGCGCCCTTGCTGCTGCTTATCATTTCTTTATGTGGTATATTTCTGGGGCAGGAGGCTGTTGAAGGTAAAATATATCAATCCCTTTCCGGCTTCATGGGTCCTGATACTGCCGAGCAGTTACAGCAAATGATAAAAAATGCCTCACTGAATGGTAAAGGCACTTTGGCGGCCATTATCGGTGTAATTACCTTATTGATCGGTGCAACAACCGTTTTTGCAGAGATACAGGATTCCATCAACTCTATATGGGGATTAAAACCAAAGCCTAAAATGGGCCTTTGGAAAATGGTGCAAACACGCTTTCTGTCCTTTTCGGTTATCATTAGTCTCGGTTTTATTCTGCTTGTTTCACTTGCCGTTACCACAGTTATCGATGGTTTATTCACAAATCTCATGAGCCATTTTCCCGATATAACAGTCGTGATCTTCTATATCTTCAATCAGCTTTTTACACTCATAATAATCACCCTGATCTTCGGTGTCATTTTCAAAGTTTTGCCCGATGCTGAGATCCGGTGGAAAGACATTCTGGTAGGCTCTGTTATCACTGCTGTCCTGTTTATGATAGGGAAATTTGCCATTTCATTTTACATCAGCAAGAGCAACGTGGGCAGCACTTACGGTGCTGCCGGGTCCCTGGTTATCGTTCTTTTATGGGCTTATTACTCCTCTATCATTCTGTATTTCGGAGCCGAACTCACCAAAGCTTATGCTGTGAAATATGGTCGTGAGATAAAGCCATCAAGCTATGCTGTGACAACACAAAATGTAGAAATCGAAAAGGGCAAACAATCTATCCAGGAAAAAGAAGGTGAAAAGCCGCCCAAAAGAAACGCGTCCGGCGACTGGGAAATAAGCGTTGAATAATTAAGTGTTCCGCAAAAAAATGAGGTTTATTTTTGCTGAATGATAGAATTGAACGAACTGGAAGAAGACTGGGACGATCCGGACGAAGAAAAGGAGGAGCAGGAGGCAACTGGACCTGTGGAACGAATGCGTATGACGCTTGGGAAAAAACAAGAGCCGATGCGCATTGACAAGTTTCTTATGAATTGTGTGGAAGGTGCAACGCGTAATAAAATTCAGCAGGCACTGGAGGATGGTTTCATAATTGTCAACGGGAAGTCTGTAAAGTCCAATTACAAAGTAAAGCCCGTGGATGAGATCGTAGTTTACGAAACCCGTAAATCAGAACTTAACGAAGTACTGGCCGAACAGCTTCCACTGGATATTGCTTATGAAGACGACGACGTGATGATCGTGAATAAGAAGCCGGGAATGGTAGTACACCCCGGCTGTGGAAACTATTCCGGCACTTTGGTAAACGGACTTGCATTTTATCTCCAAAAGGAAAATATAGATACAGAAGGCTTACCACGGGTGGGTTTGGTACATCGTATAGATAAAGACACCAGCGGCCTCGTTGTAATTGCGAAGAATGAAAATGCAATGAGTGATCTTGCCGCTCAGTTTAAAAAACACACGGTTTACAGACGCTACATCGCTTTGGTATGGGGCGATTTTGATGACGATGAAGGAACAATTGAAGGCAACGTAGGACGTAACCTCCGCTTCAGAAAGATTATGGACGTGTTTCCTGACGGCGATTATGGAAAACATGCAATAACGCACTACAAAGTTTTAGAGCGCTTCAACTATGTTACGCTGATAGAACTAAGGCTTGAAACTGGTCGCACGCATCAGATAAGAGTTCACATGAAATACAAAGGGCATCCGTTGTTCAACGATGGTACCTATGGCGGCAATCACATTGTAAAAGGAACCGTTTTTACGAAGTATAAACAGTTTGTTGAAAACTGCTTTAAGATATTACCGCGCCATGCGCTGCATGCAAAAGAACTTGGTTTCACTCATCCTAAGACCGGTCAGTGGGTTCAGTTCAATTCAGACATTCCTGAGGATATGCAGGAAGTAATTGACAAATGGAGGACCTATACAACAGGTATGACACGCCAACTGAGAGATCACCTGAACGGATAAAGCAACTGGAAAACAATGTATTAGCAAAGAAAAGAATAACGTTTTTCCCTTCACGTTCAATACGTTAAAGTTGTGGAATGCGGCAAATAAATAGTTCGTGAAAGAATTTAAGTGCTATTTTTGTACCAGTTACCTTTTAAAATTATCGTAATGTCATTATTAGCAATTAAGACGCAACTTTTGCTTTCCTTGCCAAGCGGTGGAGAATGGCTATGGATCATTCTGGCTATTATCGTCCTTTTCGGCGGTAAGAAGATTCCGGAACTGGCACGCGGATTGGGTAAAGGTATTCGTGAATTCAATGACGCGAAAACCGGTATCAAGAATGAAATTGAAGCCGGTATAAAAGATAATAACAAGGAGAATAAAGCTTCTTAAGTTTTCTTTTTCAGTTCCCTTTGTCGGAACAACCAATTTTTCTATTTTTAAAGTCAAGCTTCCCCTTGGGGTTGCATGGTTTCACGCGAAAAACGAAAAAAACATGCAATACAAAGGTATTTTGTTATTTTGTTCTATTGCCCTGTTTGCTACAAGCTCTTTTGCTCAAAAGTATCAGGATTTTACTCTGGCCGCCAAAACCGGCCGTGTAATAAAGACTGAGAGCGAAAAAACTGCGCCTGGTGTCAATATTACGGCTTTGCCAATGCCAGCTCTGGTTGGGGGCAAAAAGCCTGTGCCTCTGGCCGGCCAAAAGTCTTACTTCGGTGCGATGAATGAATATGTAGTTAACTATACCAGGAACTACATGGAAAAGCACGATAGAACTCTCTCCGTAGTAAAGGAAAGAGGAAAGAAGAACTTTTCACTTATTGACAACGTTCTCGAAAAGAATAACGTTCCCAAGCAACTTAAATATCTCGCGGTTATCGAGTCTGCGCTTAATAATAAAGCTATTTCCCCCGTTGGTGCGGTTGGCCCATGGCAGTTTATGGCAAGCACTGCCCGTATGATGGGTTTAACCGTCAACAGCAAACGTGATGACAGGAAAGACTTATATAAGTCTACCAATGCTGCGGCAAAATACCTTTCCACTCTCTACGATCAGCTTAATGACTGGTTGCTGGTAGTTGCAGCTTACAATAGTGGCCCTACCCCTGTATTGAGAGCAATGGAGAAAACAGGCAGCAATAACTTCTGGGATATTAAGAAATATTTGCCCCGCGAAACACAGGGCCATGTACTTGCCTTTATCGCTACAGCTTCCATTTTCGAAAATATGAGCAAGTTTATCGGTCTCGGAGGCATTCCTGACGGTGCAGAGCTTGGCAATGACGTTGTCTCATCAATAAAGAGCATCGCTCCTGCAAAACCGGTTTTTACAGATGAAGAGCTAAGAAATATGGCTATCGTTCGTATCAACGAACCGCTAAGCTTTGATCTTTTGTCTCAGGATTTGAAAATAGATATCAATAAGCTGCAAAAGTGGAATCCCGACTACGATCTTTTTGAAACAGACACTTACAATTCTGAATATTATAGCCTAAGGATTCCTAAAGACAAACTGGACAACTTCATAGAGCATAAAGAGTTTCTAACCAAACGTTCCAAGCAGTTTTATGCAGATCTGAGTATGTAAGTTTTAAGCAAAAAATATTTTGCGCTTAAATGAATTAAAACATACCTTTGCAGTCCTTTAAGAAAAACACCAACTAGTAAAATGGCAAATCATAAAGCAACCAAGAAAGATATCCGCCAGAGTTTAAAACGTCGCGACCGCAATCGCTATTATGGTAAAACTACTCGTAATGCTATTCGTACGCTATTAGCAAATTCTGATAAAGCTGTCGCTCAGGAGTCTCTTCCAAAGGTTATTTCTATGATTGATAAACTGGCTAAACGTCATATCATTCATAAGAATAAGGCAAGCAATCTTAAATCAGGTATTGTTAAGAAAGTGAATACGCTCGCTTAATCGACCGGATAAAATAATATTTTTTTAAAGCTTCGCGTTCGCGAGGCTTTTATTTTTGGTGCAATCAGTTATTCGCAACTCCTTACATCCACTTTCTATTTCTTCGCCATTCGCGCACTATAAAGACAACAATACCAATAAAAAGAAGTACCGGAACGGAAGCCGCAATAAGCGTTGTCTTATCCAACATGGTCAACAATTTTTTTGATCCAGTAAATTAGTCAAAGCACTTCAACTGGCATTGTCAAAAGTTAGTGACAAAACTTCCTAGAAGAACAGGACTCCAACGATACCGCATAAAGCCTTTAAAAGCATGAGTCCGTCAATAATAATGAGGTAGTATAAGATAGACCGCCTTCTGAATAGAGAGTAGGATACCACGATCAAGGTAAGAAAAGGCAGTGTGTTGATCAGGATCTTAGCGGTTGAGAATGCATGAGTGAAGCCGTACCAGAGAAAGCTGCCGAGCCCCAGAACAGACAAAGGCACAATTATGTAAAAAATGGTTTTCCTCAGGCCCACCTTCACTACAAAGGTTTTCAGTTCCCTGTTAGAGTCCGAAGCATAGTCCTTTATATCAAAAAGGATGCAAAGCAAACTAATAAACATAAAGTTCTTAACGAACAGCGCCAGGTTTACCAGGTGTATGTGATAGTCTGTGCCGGTAATAATACAGTGGTAAACTATGGGAAAAACGCTGACCAAACCCGCCCAGGAAAAACCGATAATAAAAGGCTTTAACCAGCCTACGTTTCTCAGATTTAAGCGGTGATTGACACCATAGTAGAAAAACGAAACCAAAGGGAAAGAGATAATGGCGATCCAGCCCACTATGTTCAGGTGGATGATCTCTTGAAAATACCGGACAATGAAGTAAACAGAGCCGAGGGCAAACAGTGCTAGTTCAACGGCATTAATACGTTTAATAAGCAACAGGTTTCGGCCGTACCACTCCGATCGCGAATTACCTATTGATACAGGCTTTTCAGTGATATAGGCAACATTATAATATAGAATGGTAGCCAGGAAAGCAACAGAATAGAACAGCAGATCATCTAAAGGGAATCCCTGTTGCAAACTGGCTTCGATAGCCAGAGCAACGGCACAGAAACCGTAAAAAAAGTTTCCAAAGAAAATAAACTTTACAATCTTGTCCATTCAACCGGAAAACTGCCGAATGCCAAAGGTAAATATTGATCCTGCAATGTGATGAGTATTTATAGCTCCCGACGCCTTTCTATAGAGTTAAAACGGCTTTCCCTTTCGGCCCGTCATTGTCAGGCCCCTTTTCCAATACCTGCGAATATCCTTTCCAGCTTTTCCTTCTTCAATATCTTCTGCCATTGCGCCCCCTCCGCAATAGTACGATCTCCTACCCTGGCGATGTATTCGGTAACAATCTCATTCCCATTCACTTCTTTCAGCACAGCGGTAAATATAACCTCCTCGCCCACTAAAGCAGGAGATAGATGCTTCACAGTGATCCCTGTACCTATTCCTTCCTCTTCTTCTTCCTTCATTTCCAGTACAAAGAGCCTCCCGCTCCACTCTGCTTCTCTTACCAGAGCAAAAGTTGAATAAACCGCATGAACCTGACCGCTTTCAAAACTTGCAGTATCTGCCTTCCCGACGACGTGAACGAAGGTTTTTATGTCCCCGAGCTTGAAATTGTACTTCATAAAAACACAAAATAATGTAAAAGAGAGGGGGAATTATATAACAAACCGGTCTTTCTATTTACCGTATTTTTGCAGTGTTAATGAAAAGGTTCCTTGTCATACCGATCATGTTTCTTTATATCCTTGCGGTGTCTGGGATAATGATCCATGTGCATTACTGCAGTAAGACAATTGAATCCTGGAGCTTCTTCTCCTCTTCTGACCGTTGCAATGATACCGAATGCGACGATGTGGTTAAGCCAGACAATTGCTGCAAGGATAAGGTCATCTCGGCTAAGGTAGTACAGGATCAGCACCTGACGCAGACAATAAAGTTGCTGACAAGCAGCTGGGCTACGGTCAATACCATAAACCACTTCATATCACACACAACTGCTATTTTCTCTGACCCCCGTCAAACATTATCCAACCAGTCCAACGCGCCACCAGGGCCCTGGCAAAATATCCCCCTTTACAAACTTCACGCTCGTTTCACGTATTACGGTTAATGATGACATTTTTAGAGGTTATCATTAAAAAACTTATTCTTTCAACCGTAATATTTAAAAAATGAAACAACTATTTGTTCTCTTAATTTCTTTCTTTTTCTCCGTAAGCCTCTTTGCGCAATCGGATATCAAAACTGAAAGTTTCAAAGTAGATGGCACCTGCAGTATGTGCAAGAAGCGTATTGAAGATGCCGCATACGTTAAAGGCGTGAAGCGCGCAGAATGGAGTGAGACCACTCACGAGCTTACTGTTATCTATCGCCCTTCAAAAACCAATGTAGAAAGCATTGCTAAAAGCATTGCAAAGGCCGGACATAGCTCTGAGAAGATGCAGGCATCTGAAGAAGACTATAATAACCTGCCTGACTGCTGCCATTACAAAACCGCTGTTTGCGAACATTAAAAAACGTACTAATGGACATAAGAATGAAAGTGTTGCTTTCTGGCGCGCTGTTCTTTGCCGGTACTTCAGTGTATGCGCAGGATAGCACGATGAATGAGAAGCTGGATGAAGTGATCATTCGTCATCACCAGAAGAGCACAACGATTAATATGCTCGATCCGATAAAGAAGGAAAATATCGGATCGAAGGAATTGCTGAAGGCTGCGTGCTGCAATCTTAGCGAGAGCTTCGAGACCACACCTTCTGTTGACGTTGCCTTTACGGATGCGGTAACGGGGTATAAACAAATCCAGATGCTCGGACTTGCCGGGCCTTATACTACCATTACACGTGAGAACATTCCTGATGCGCAGGGTCTGGCTTCGATAACAGGGCTTACTTTCACTCCCGGCACTTGGATAGAAAGCATGCAATTGAGCAAGGGAACTGGAAGCGTGGTGAACGGATATGAAGGTCTTGCAGGACAAATCAATGTTGAATGGAGAAAGCCTTTTGAGGATAAGGAAGATAAGTGGTACTTAAATCTTTATCAAAGTGCTCAGGGACGTACGGAGGCCAATCTTATCCACAGAATAATGCTCAACGAAAAGCTTTCCACCAACATACTGCTGCAAGGCCGCACCCAATGGCTGAAGGCGGATGAAAATAATGATGGCTTTCTTGATCAACCTTTGGACAAGCAGATTGTGGCCGCCAACCGCTGGTTTTGGTTTGCGCCGAAGGGATGGGAAGTGCAGGGAGGCGTTAAGGCTGTGTACAACGAAAGCCAGGGCGGACAATGGAACTATAAGGAAGGCATGGAGCAAAATGTGGCCAATCCCTGGGGCTTTCATCAAAAGCTGGAGCGATATGAAGGATGGGCCAAGATCGGGCATATATTTAAAAGGCCAGCAACAAGTATGGGCTTGCAGCTTTCCGGCGTACATCACCGGCTCAATTCCAGCTATGGCGACAGGAACTATAACGCTTTGGAGCAAAGCTTTTACGCCAATCTCATCTACCAGACTTATGTAAACAATACGAAACATGTCTTAAAAACCGGTGTGAGCAATCTGGTGGACAACTACAATGAAACGTGGTCAAATCAGAACTTTAAAAGGACAGAAGTGGTACCGGGCGCATTTGCAGAATATGCTTACAACGCTACCAACTTCAATGTAGTGGCAGGGCTTCGCGCAGATTACCACAATCTTTTCGGGCTTTTTGTAACCCCAAGGCTGCATGTACGCTACGCACCTTTTAGCAACACAGTTTTAAGGGCTTCGGTAGGAAGAGCACAAAGGACTGCCAATGTCTTTGCAGAGAATATGGGGTATATGGCCAGCAATCGCGCTTTTGTTATTGAAACGAATGAAACAGGCAAAGCATATGGGTTGAAGCCGGAAGTAGCATGGAATACAGGGCTCAATCTGACCCAAAAATTCCGTCTCGATTATCGTGATGGCTCTGTGAGTGTTGATTACTACTACACCGATTTCCAGAACCAGGTGATAACGGATGTTGAGAATCCTACAACTGTTCGGTTTTACAACCTCGACGGAAGATCTTTTGCTAATAGCTTTCAGGCGCAGATGGACTATGAGGTGATTCACAACCTGGATGTAAGACTTGCATACAGGTGGTACGACGTAAAAGCTACTTATGGAGGCGTACTACAGGAAAAGCCTCTGGTGGCAGCTCACCGTGCGTTTATGAATGCTGGCTATGAAACAAGAAACCACTGGAAGCTGGACTACACAGTACAATGGATTAGCAGCAAGAGAGTTCCGTCAATAATTATCGACGGAGCAACTACTACAGACAGCTATTCACCTTCTTTCGTGCAGATGAACGCACAGGTGAGCAAAGGCTGGAAGGAGAAGTGGGAAGTGTATGCAGGCGTTGAAAACCTGACCAATTATACAATGGACAATCCTATTATAGGTGCTGACAATCCCTATGCGCCCGGGTTTGACGCCTCCATGATCTGGGGACCCATAATGGGACGGAACTTTTACGCTGGTTTGCGATTGAAAATAAAATAGGCTACACAGTAAAGTTAGTATACAAGAAAGAGGTGCAGTGGTGCGCCTCTTTCTTATATTAATTCAGACATATTTAATTTCCTCTTGCCACTTTAAGACGTATTCTACGGAGCCACTATCCCTGCTTCACCAGTCCGTTTACCAGGTTTTGCCATTGGGCTTTGGAAAACATGCCGATCGCCCCCATTGCAACCGGCGTATCGCGAATTTTGTCGATTAAAGAAGAAGTATCGTCGTTAGGCTTAGTATTGTGGTCCACAATCTCGGCTTTCACCCTTTTCCCGCTTCTCCACACCCAAAAGCTGCTGGTAGCGCTGTCGTCGTAAAAGTGAGCGATACTGTTAGACTCGCCATTGGGATTAGCACATGGCCGCACCCTGAAGCCTAAGGCATCTGCATAAGTATCCTCTTTTGTTTTAAATTCCTCCACTATCACCCAATCGTATCCTCCTCCGGCTGCGCTTCCGGGTCCGGGTATATCCACACGTATAAAATTCTTATCTGCCACTTTTTCTTCCGTTTCCTTTCCTCCTTTATCAAACAGTTGGAAAACCGCGCTTACCAGACCTGCGTATTCATGCCAGCGGTTCACATTCAGAAGGCGATCTTTAGCTGTTTCATAAAATGCCTTTGCCTCGGCAATGGAATCAAAGTCGATATGTGCATCGGCATGTATAGCCTTTCCGGTATGTTGGGGAGGAACTATCCCTAAAACATCATTATAGCTCATAATAACAATACTAAAAAAATCATACTACTCCTGTGCAAACATAGGAAATGACAAGCTGATAATTGATTGGCTAATAAGTTCACCGGCTTTTGTGGCGTTGCAAAAGCCAGACCCTATGCCACATATAAACATTCGTTAACCTTCAACCGGATTGCGCCAACTTCCCATGAAGTCCCTTTTATTACGAACTGAATTCCTTTTATGAGAAACTGAATTCCTTTTGTCTCTAACTGAATTCCTTTTGTCTCTAACTGAATTCCTTTTGTCTCTAACTGAATTCCTTTTATGAGAAACTGAATTCCTTTTGTCTCTAACTGAATTCCTTTTGTCTCTAACCGAATTCCTTTTATGAGAAACTGAATTCCTTTTATGAGAAACTGAATTCGTTTTGCCAGAAACTGAATTCGTTTTACGAGAAACTGAATTCCTTTTATGAGAAATCGAATTCCTTTTGTCAGAAACTGAATTCCTTTTGTCAGAAACTGAATTCCTTTTATGAGAAACTGAATTCCTTTGCCTGAATAGACTTATTCCTTCACAAACTTCCTCATTCCCTGCTCCCCGTCTTTGCCAGTAAAGCGAAGCAGATACATACCGGAAACAAGCCTGCTGATGTCTATCTGGTCTGTTGTTCCGTTAAGCGTCTCACTTACCGTCAGCTTGCCTACAACATCAAAAACATCAACACGTGTTCCATTGCCGGCATTTTCTATAGTTAGCTGTGCAGTGGCGGGGGTGGGATGGAGTTGTATTAAATTGAATGCAGCACTTAGTTCATCCACCCCGGTTGCATCAATCGTAAGATACCGGCAGGTGGTGTTGCTGCCGCAACTGTTTGTAGCAGTGACACATACAGTATAAGTGCCCAATGCGTTGTAGGTATGAGCAGGATTGCTGCCGGAAGCTGCAGGAGTACCATCGCCAAAGTCCCAACTTAATGCCGTATATGGTGTGCCACCCGTATAGCTATATTGATACGTTTTGCCGGTTGTGTGCACCATGCTGAATGCAGGCTGCACAAGATCGCAGCCACAGTTTACGTTTTTGTACTTAAGCAGGAAGTGGTTAAGCTCCCAACTGGGAATGGAGGAAAGGGTGTTACTACCAAAGGTCATATTCCCCTCGAAAGAACCACCCAAATAAACGTTCCCGTTTTTGTCCAAAGCTGTACAGGTGAAACCATCTATAGTTGTGCCGCTAAGTGCGACTAACTGCTGTGCGACACCCGTGGTTGCGTTTACTTTTACTGCATAGCCTTTACTCTGCGCACTCTGGTTGGTAATGGTCTGATTATTCCAGCCCAAGGTGCCATTGTACGTTCCGGTAGCAATGAGTGTATTATTAGCGTAAGTGATACCGGGAGCATTTGATACTGCTATATCGACGGAGGCATAATTCGACCACCGCACCACAGCGTTACTGTCTAAGGCGATCAGGTGAGCAGTCCAGGTGGAGCCGCCTGTATTGCTGGCAGTGTCTCCGCAAAACACCGCTCCTGGTTCCGATATTCCTTTAAGATAAATTGTTCCGTTGTCGTCAAAAGTAACGCCCCATATGCTACTCGTTTTGTCCGGGCTTGCCTGTCTAACCCACATATTCTGTCCCTGTCGGTTGAAAGCACCAAGCACTGCAGAACCAAAGCCCGTGCCGGTGGGTGGTATAATGGGAGTATTGCCCATGCTAAGACTACCATAGTTTGCATTATATCCTGTCCATGCATAAAATCTGTTTTGTACCGGGTCAAACTTAAAGGAAACAAGCCCGTCATTATTTGCAGAGACAGGAGGTGTTAGCGCCAAAGAAACGACAGATTGAAAACTGCCAGCAGCATTATAACTTACCGCATAATATTTGCGGGTACTAATATTGAATGCGCTTCCATCATAAGTGCCGGTATCGAGCAGCGCAAACCAGATCACTTCGCCGGAAGGGCTGACGGAAAAACTGTTGTACCGGGGCGTCTGCAAAGCGGTGTCATACACCGGTGTCCGCATCCACTGAAACTGTCCCAGGCTATTATACTTACACAGGTATTCGATCCGCATTCCCGCAGGCATATTGAGTACTGTATCGGTACTCAGATACATGGTTCTCGCCGCCTGCGGGGACGTAGCGTACCCGGCTACGTAAACGCCGCCAAGGGTATCAACTTCCAGTGAAAGCCCTACGTTGCCGCTCTGAAGGAAGCTACCGCTTGCTCCAAAAGACTTCATCCACCGCAGATTGCCGTTGCAGTCCCAGCTCGTTAATACTGTGCTACTCGTAGAGTCCGTTGTTGTTTGCCCGCCTGCTGTTACATAGCCGCCTTCCCAGTATAAAGCATATATGTTTCCCTGTTTGTCGGTAGCGATATCGTCATATTGGCTCGTTCCGTTGATGGCATCAGTTCCGTAAATCTGCTTCGCCCAGTCGGGAGTTGTGACTTGGGCAATAAGTAAGGGCGTACGCAAGAGTAATAAAGCCATAAGGAGAAGCAACGTCTTTATTCTGTTCATGTCTTAGGGAAATTTTGTTGGTAAGAAGATGTCTAATTAACGTTAAGCAAGACAAGTTAAAAAAAAACGATACCTACAAAACCCGGTTCCTAAAAAACTACCTGACTACTGCCCTAATCGGCTTCCCGATACAGCCGTTAGGCATTTGAATATGAAGCAAAGCAGCAAGTGTAGCGGCAATATCCTCCATGTTTACTGATCGGTTGGTACTACCATTTTTTATCCGCCAGCCATACCACAGTAGCGGAATGTGGGTATCATAGGGATTCCAGGAGCCATGGGTGGTGCCGGTTTTGGCGTAGCCATCGTACCAACCAGGACTATAAACGATTTGAAGGCTCCCGCTTCTCCTTTGGTTGTATCCATTGATCGCCATTCTTTTTATTGGTTGGGGAACGGCGGTTTTGTCCACGTCTTCCATGTCTATCACATATGCAACTTGAGCTTGCCGGTAAAACCATCCCTTCACCTCCTTTCTCAGCTCATCTCTGTCAACTCCGGCTCTTTTGATATTGTCTTCGTTGAAATACACCTGATAGTTTTCATACATTCTCAGCAAAGAGTCTTTGCCGAATTCATGCTTTACAAATGCCTTTAGATCGCGGGCCATTTTATATTCGTTTGCATTCCCTGCAGGCACATTAATATCCTGGAGATATGCGGCGTTGTGTGCCCCTCCATGGTCGGCAGTTAAGAATAAAAGATAATTCCCCTCACCTACCTTGCTGTCCAGATAGTTAAGAAAGTCAGCGAGATCACGGTCCAGCCTTAAGTAAGTGTCTTCCACCTCTACGCTGTTCGGGGTAAACTGGTGGCCGATATAGTCTGTTGACGAAAGACTGACGCAAAGAAAGTCTGTTGCATCGTGCTGGCCGAGATATTCACCGCTCAGACAAGCTTTCGCGGCATCCAGCGTGTATGTATTGCCTGCTGGAATCTTTCGCAGGTTCATATAATCAACAGGCAGGTTAGACAGGTGCGGGAACACCGGCGATTTTTCTCCTCTGAAGTTACCTTCGTATGCATTGTTGTCAGGAAGGCTTTGTGTATAGGTATTCAAGTGGTATAAGGGCTTCCACTCCTTTCTTAAGAAACTGTCAGGCAGCCGCTTTTTATTGAATTTCGTAAGCCAGGAAGGGAGCCGCGACGCATAATAAGTACTTGATATAAAGCTCCCGGTGCTGTCATCATACCAATAAGCACCATTGGCAAGATGGCCGGCAGGAAGTATAGCGCCTCTGTCTTTGATAGCAATACCGAAGACACGGGACCGAAAGTTGGTCGCCAGGCGAAGCTCGTCAGTGATGGTAGAAGCGAGCAGATTACGAGGACTCATCATCCCTGCAGCTTTGCTGCCACCAACAGGGTTCACTGTTGTATCTTCCGTGCAGTACCATTGCCGTCCTGTACTATTATCAATCCAGTCATTTGCTGCAATGCCGTGAATGGAAGGTACACTGCCGGTATAAACACAGGTATGACCGGGAGCGGTGAAGGATGGCAGATAGTTGATCATGGTCTGTTCGCAGCTAAACCCATCGTTCAGCAATCGTTTGAAGCCACCAGAGCCGTAGAGGTCATAATATCGGTACAGATAGTCCCATCGCATCTGGTCTACCACTATTCCCACCACGAGCTTAGGCCTTTCTATCGCTTTAGGTTGCGCAAACAGTTGGATAGAGAAGCAAACAAAGAATAAAATGGCAAGTATTCGTTTCATGTAAAATAATCCGGTTAAGGTGCAAAAATGCAGATAAGAAAGCTTCAAGCGGATTAATTTTTTATAATTTTGCACAAGTTTCATTTAAGGTCAAAATCAACACTATAGAAGTATATGGACTTATTTGCCAAATTTGAGAGTAAACTTGGACCAATTGGAGATTATGCAGAACAAGCACCTGGCTATTTTGCTTTTCCAAAGCTGGAGGGAGAGATAGCAAACCGCATGAAGTTTATGGGGAAGGAAAGAATCATCTGGAGTCTTAATAATTATCTCGGGCTCGCTAATCACCCTGAAGTACGCAAAGCTGATGCTGATGCTGCTGCAAAATATGGTTTGGCGCTTCCAATGGGCGCAAGAATGATGAGCGGCAACTCGGACAATCATGAATTATTAGAAAAACAACTGGCAGAATTTGTAGGGAAGGAAGATGCAATGCTTTTCAACTATGGCTACCAAGGTATGGTTTCAGCGATAGACAGCCTTTGCAGCCGTCGCGATGTGATCGTTTATGATGCAGAATCTCATGCTTGCATTATAGATGGACTAAGACTTCACCCGGGACATAGATATGTATTTAAGCATAATGATGTAGAAGACTGCGAAAAGCAGTTGCAGCGTGCTACCGAAATGGCTGGTCAAACCGGAGGCGGCGTACTCGTGATCACTGAGGGTGTGTTTGGTATGAGTGGCAACCAGGGACGTGTTGCTGACATTGCAGCACTGAAGAGCAAATATGAATTCCGCTTGTTTGTAGATGATGCGCACGGCTTTGGCACCATGGGTAAGACAGGAGCAGGAATAGGTGAAGAACAAAATTGTATCAAAGACATAGACGTATACTTCTCCACTTTTGCAAAGTCTATGGCCAGCATCGGCGGCTTTGTAGCCGGAGATAAGCAGATACTGAAGTTTTTACGCTACAATATGCGCTCACAGGTATTTGCCAAATCGTTGCCAATGGCAATCGTAGTAGGCAATCTGAAGCGTCTGGAATTGCTTCGCACCAAGCCTGAACTGAAAGCCAAATTGTGGCACAATGTCAACAAGCTTCAAAACGGGCTGAAAGAAAACGGGTTTAACATCGGCACCACCAATACGCCTGTTACACCGGTATTTATGCAGGGTGGCTTATTTGATGCAACACAGTTGGTGTTCGATCTCCGTGAGAACTACAACATCTTCTGTTCTGTTGTGGTTTATCCGGTGATACCAAAAGGACAAATCATCCTTCGCCTGATCCCAACGGCAGCACATACAGATGAAGATATCGATCAGACGCTTGCAGCATTCTCAGCAGTGCGCGACAAACTGGTAAATAAAGAATACCCTCAGGAAATGCCTACGCTTAAAGCAGCGGCAGTAAGCGCATAAGTAATTTATAATTTGTTTTAAGCCACTCGTATTGCGAGTGGCTTTTGTATTTTAGCACCTAAATTTTTTGAATGAAAGTATTTATTGCCGGAGCGTCTGGACTGGTCGGGAGTAATTGTATGAAGCATTTTTCAGAACAAGGCTGGGAGGTAACAGGGTCTTACTTCTCATATCCAACAGAGGGAACTGTTTTTTACAACACTTTAGAACCGCAGCATCCTGATAATTTCGACATAAATGCCTTTCAGCCAGATGTCATTGTTCATTGCGGCGCATTAACACATGTTGACTATTGCGAAACCCATGAGGAAGAGAGTTACCAGAAAACGGTGCAGAGCACCAAAAATCTGATTGCTGTCGCGCGGCAGTGCAATGCAAGATTTGTTTATATTTCTACAGATTATGTTTTCGATGGTGTTAATGGTCCCTACCAGGAAACTGATGCGGTGAATCCACTAAGCGTCTATGCAAGACATAAGCTGGAAGCAGAAGAAACTGCATTGAACGAACTGGATGGAACATTGGTGCTGCGGGTAACAAACGTGTATGGGGATGAAGTGAGAGGAAAGAATTTTATCGCCAGGATCATCGAACAATGTGTAAACAATCAAAAGCTTACACTCAAGCTTCCTTACGATCAGTTTGCTACTCCAACGAATGCATGGGATATTGCCCGTGCGATGTTCCTTCTATTGCGCGATAAAAAGAAAGGCGTTTACCACATCTGCGGTTCCGATTTTATGAATCGCGTGGAGCTGGCTCTGCGTGTACTTCACTACTTTCCAAATGCAGACTACGATCTCATTCCGCTCAGTACAGAAGAATTAAATCAGCCAGCAAAGCGACCACTCATCGGTGGGTTTGTGAAAATGAAATTTAGCAGAGAATATCCTGATTTTTTGTTTGGCACTGTTGATAGCTACCTGCATCAGACTGTTGCTGCAAGTCCTGATAATTTGCAATATTAGTGCTGCAAAAAAAAGTCCCGATGCACGAGGTACATCGGGAAGGATTGCACTTACTAACCCATCGTAAGCATAGCAAATATCTGAAAAAGGATTTGGAATTGAAAATAATATTTTTTCACATTCTTTAAGTTACGCCTGCATTTTGGACAAAATAGCTCTTCTATGGTCATTATTTACACAGCAGACGATATAAATCAGACATCCTGTCAGTCTAAATTAGCTATATAAGCCAAATAGACATTAACACGTCTGTTGGTACCGCCTTTGCAAACTGCTTTGTAAACTAAATCAGTTTAACAACAAAAACCAACAAAGATGTATACAACCAGAAACAATTTCCGGATTATGCCTAAGGCAATTGGTGGACTAATAGAAGATGCCTTTCAAAACGGCTTTCAAACCATCTTCGGTGACGAGAACTGGAACGACCGTACCACAGCTCCTGCGAACATTCAGGAAACGGAATCTGAATACCGGATGGAAATAATGGCGCCAGGACTAAAAAAAGATGACTTTAAGGTGAACGTAGACCACAATGTTTTGCATATTTCTTATGATCATCAGGAGCAGAAGGAGGAAAAGAGTGACGAAAACAGCAGTAAATGGCTCAGAAGAGAATACAAGTTGCAAACATTCCGCAGAAGCTTTACGCTCAACGACAAGGTGGACATTTCCGGTATTTCAGCAAAGTATACTGATGGGATTTTGGCCGTAACACTCCCTAAGAAAGACATCGCCAAACCTGAGAAGCAGGAAATATCAGTGAGCTAGTGTTGATGAGCAAATGGACAAAAGGCTGTCTCCTATTTTGGAGGCAGCCTTTTATTTGGTCACTATTGACATTCCAGGTTGTTGCAGTATCAATCAACTGAAAGAAGAAGACCTTCCACCAAACTGGAATGCCCGGTGACAAGTTTGTAACTTACAAGCAAGCATCTGGGTATGAGCGTTCCCTCAGCAGCGGTTCAGGGAGACTGCCACTGTCTTATCAATCCTCATCACAACGATTTTCAACAAGTAAAGATCACCAATGCAACACCATTTACGTTTAACGACAGACTATTCAAACGTAAACAGAAGCACTACTTTATATATCCCAATATCTTAAGCATGCTTTGCGGGGTCTGCTCCTTTGCATAAAGCCAGTCTTCCAGGTTGCCATCCTTATCATATTCCACTACCACATGTTTAGGTGAAGGTATCATGCAGTGCTTTATGCCTCCATATCCGGCAAGCTGATCCTGATAGGCACCGGTATGAAAGAAGCCAATATAAAGTGGCTCCGCTCCTTTTTCCTTATCCAGCTTAGGGAGAAACACTGCGTTGACGTGTTCTTCAGAAGTGTAGAAATCATGGCTGTCGCAGGTTAGTCCGCCAAGATGCACCTCCTGGTATTCTTTATCCCACTTATTAATAGGCAGTAACAAAAATTTTTCCCCGATCCCCCATGTATCGGGCAAGGTAGTAATGAAAGAGCTATCTATCATGTACCATATCTCGCGGTCATTCTGCATTTTCTCATCCAGGATAGAATATATAACCGCACCGCTCTCCCCCACTGTAAAGGAGCCAAACTCGGTATAGATATCGGGAACCGGAACCTTGTTCTTCTTACAAACTTTCTTGATATTACTTACGATCTCATTGACCATATAGTTATAGTCGTAATCGAAAGCAAGAGAGTGCTTGATGGGGAAGCCACCACCGATGTTCAGTCCATCCAGTTCAGGACATATCTTCTTCAGCTGGCACCATAGATTTACTACCTTATTCAGCTCACTCCAATAGTAGATATCGTCCTTAATACCCTTATTCATAAAGAAGTGAAGCATTTTCAGTTGAAAACGTTCATTTCCCTTGATCTTATCTACATAAAATTCCAATACATCGCGCACCCTGATACCGAGTCTGGATGTATAGAAATCAAACGTTGGTTCTTCTTCACTGGCTATACGAATACCAATCTTAACGGGATCTTTCGCTCTTATTGACTTCTTATAATCTTCAAACTCGTTCTTATTATCTAAGACAGGAATGACGTTTTTGAAGCCGGCATTAATCAATTGCGCTATGTTTTTCGTGTAAGCGCGGGTTTTGAAGCCATTGCAAATGATAAACGTCTCCTTTGTGATCTTACGGCGCTTGAAAAGCTGCTTAATGATCTCTATATCGTACGCAAAGGAAGTTTCGATATGTACGTTCTGCTTCAGCGTCTCTTCCACTATAAAGGAAAAGTGGGAGCTTTTGGTGCAGTAGCAGTAGTAATAGTTGCCATCATACCGATGCTTTTTGATAGCGTCATTGAACATCTTCTTCGCCTTCGCAACCTGTTGGCCGATCTTTGGAAGGTAGGTCAGCTTAAACGGCGTACCGTATTTGTCAATCAGCTTTTTGATGTCAAGTCCGTTGAATCGGAGATAGTTGTCCTGGACGCTAACCTCTGGCTGAGGAAAATCAAACGTCTGATGGACGAGATCGGTGTAAGTATTATTCATCTATTACAGCGGATGCGAATGCAAATAAAAGTTTTG
>DATJDP010000215.1:0-9526 GCA_035497355.1 Flavipsychrobacter sp. | reverse complement strand
ATGAATATGGCTTCGACTGGGCGATTGAGATGAACAATAAATTTAAACAGCTGATAAGTGAGGGCGATTTTAAATCGATGATCAACTACGGACAGTTGGGAAGAGCGGCCGCGCTGGCCATTCCCACACCAGAGCATTACCTGCCCTTAATGTACACCCTGGGCTTAAAAGGCAAGGGCGACAATGTTGCCTTCTTTAACGATAAGGCAGTTGCAGGCTCCCTCACTATGACTTCCGTGAAGTTGGGATAATACCTCGTACAGACTGCAAGGTTTATTGCAACTTATCGAAAGAAAAGGTCCGGACAATTCCAAACCTTGATTGGTACAGGTTTCATGGCAATACTATTCCTCTGCGATCTCTCTTTTTCCTTTAGGTATCGTTTTCATAATAGCAATGATGGCTATAATTACCATCAGCAGGCTAAACAGCAGTGAAAAAATGGCTGCCTGACGTATGGCAATGTTGTCTTGTCTCCCTTCGAAAGTAAGTACGTTGTCGAGGATGTTATTAGGTGCATCTACGGCACTGAGGCCAACAAAAATGCCCGTGGATATAGCCACGCCCAGTGCAGCACCAAGCGACGATGCCATTTTGTAAATGCCTGAACCGGCGCCTTTAGCTTTTTCAGCAACCCTTTCAATCATTTTTATGGATGAGTGCAACGTTGTAATTGGTTCGCGAGGACACAAACCAGGGCGGAGTGAGGACACGAATCTAGGCAGGGTATGTTGATGTAGCATTGTAAGAGTCTACAATTCTCTTTCGTAAAGCTGGAAATGTCTAATGCCCAAAGTGATGGAGTAAAACGATACTAACTCCCAGTCCAAATTCGAGTACCATCATTGAATCATAATAAGTTCCGGGCGACCCTACTTTGAGCCTCGAATATAACCGCCCAAGACCTGAAAAAAACACAATAATTCCAATAAAATACAACAGGTTCCCTAACTGACTCGCGTGAATTGTGACCCATAACATTAAAAAGCCTAACGAAAAATAAATACCGCTTAAAAAGCGAAAAAGGTTGTCAAGTCTGGGTTGGAGTGGTAGTGTCTCTGGCAAAAAAGGTTTTGTTCCTTTTGTCAATAAGTTTAAACCGCCTAGAAAGCAAATGGTTGTTACAAGACCTAAAATAACTTTTAATGCTATTTCCAAAATATTATCTGTTTCAATTATTAATTGATATTTCGTTCCTCACAGCATCACAGTACCTGCGTTTTAAAATTGCCAGCTTAAATCTAGTGAAAAAGTTTAATGTTATTATTGCCTGGGCGCGAAGACTTTCAAGGATCAACGTCAATATTTGGGGGATTAGGTTTTTAGGCATAGAGTTTTGTTAGTCGAAAGAGGAAGAAATTCTTGTCTTTCACACCGCGGAACTGCGCACGGAAGTTTTTGATTTTGGCATTATTTTCTCTGGTATTTGTTCCAGTACTTCACTGATCTTGTCAGCCACCGTACCTCTGACCATAGCCAAAAGGGAGCCCTTTCTTCCCTGGCTGCCTTTAATGTTACTATGGTGTAGAGTTCACCGTTGGATAGCGCTGTTTCGTCAATGGAAAGGGTTTCGGTAAGGTTGTGGGCGAAAAGCAAATAGTCCTTGTTTTGATGCTCTTCTTTGAACTTCTGATAATCCGAAAAGTGGTTACGGTATTGACGTTGTAATCTATTTCCATTAAGGCCATATATAGCGGCCAGTGTTTGTGTGGCAATGGGAAGGTTAGCCAAGCACCTGTTTTAAAAAAGCTGCGAACTCCGCAGTCATTTTTGTGCCTTTTTGCACCATCTTCCAGTCCCGGCTTATGATCTCACCTGTTTGCTGATGCTCCCAGCGCCTACGCTTTATCTGTAGCAAGACCTTATTGCCCCGGATAGGAAAGTCTTCAATTAATACAGGAGGCAGAAAGCCCTTCGAATGAAACGGCTGACCTTTATACCCTTCAGGAAGTTCATTCTTCTCTTCCAGCAGTAAAGTCATCTGCTCGCTTCGCTTCTCAATCCCGGTAATCTCAAAATATTCTAAAACACCAGAGGGAAGAAACATCTTCACCAAATCAATATACAGAGGCTCCAAATTCAATCAATATTTGAACCTCCAAAGCAAGTATAATTTCTTAATCCCCCAAAAAATGTTCTTGATCCCGGAATTCCTCCGCGCTCAGTTGGTTTGAGCACCTGACGCCTATTGAAACAACTTTACTGCAAGTTTTATTGCGACTTATCAAAAGAAAAAGGTCTGGAATTATCCAGACCTTGATTTTGTTGGCTCCCCCTTCAGGACTTGAACCTGAGACCCCCTGATTAACAGTCAGGTGCTCTAACCAACTGAGCTAAGGAGGATTCCCGTTTGGGATTGCAAAGATAGTCAGCAAATTATTTCTGCAAAATCTTTTTAGAATTTTCTTCCCAAAAATTTCAGGTTTTTCAATAGCAACTGGATGTCCATCATCGGATTATAACTGGCTGCGTATACTCTGTTCATCTTTGCCCTTACTTCTTCCGAGGGTGTGAAGCTTTTTAAGATGTTATAAGGGGGCAACACCGATGGCTTCAGCGCCGGAAGGTAGCTCTGCTTAGATAAGGTGCCTGCATACCCTACCCAGGTTTTTTGCCCGGTCAGCACGCTAAGGCAATTGGCAACAAAGCCCGAAGGACTTTGAACGATAAAAACCAGCAACGGACTGAATACAAGGAAAGAAAATGCTGCCATCATATCTACCACCCGCTTGTTTCGCTGCTGGGCATAAGCACTAAGATTAAACCTCATATCTGCAGTGTACAGATCGCCGGAGGTATGGCTGGAGTTGCTGCCTACAAAGCTGTCGCTGCCTGGCAGGTGGATCTTATAATCGTAAGCAGGGCCACAGTACTGCATCTGCTGCACAATCGTCTCATATGTGAGGCCATTCACACAAAAGATCACTTCATTAATGCCTGCTGTATAAAGGAGCGGCTTCATACTATCAAGCGCTGAAAGGCTATCGCTATGGTCTTTACCTGCACTTATACGGCCGTAAATTTCAGGTGCATAGTGTACCTTTTTCAGCGTTTCGGTAGTGGCCCTGAAGGCTTCCGGCGCTGATACAATTACGGCCTTCTTGGGCAGCTCATCGTATCGTACCTGTTTTAGGATGCCGAGCCTGTATAGCAGTTCGTGAAGCGCGAGTAAAAGGATAGACCCCATAACGCCTGTCAGGATGATAATGGCGCGGGAATACCGCAGTTCTGAGGATATAAGACCGAAATAGGCAAGGCACAGTATTGTGCCGACCAGCATGCCACGTACTACTCTCAGTCCACGATAAGGCTGATCATAAGCGCCATTCAGAAACATGGACACCACCCATATGAGCAAGTACGCCGGAAAGGTGAGGTAGATGGAGTGCAGCGGGATAGGTGCAATGTTCTTCACATGCTCTGTCCAGAACTCTTTAACGATCCACAACGTCAGCAGGAGAATAATGGCATCAAACAGCGGCATCCGGAATACCTTCAGTATCGTTTTGAACAGGCTTAAAATAGCCCGGAGTACCACACCAATATTGATGAAGAAGATAAAAATCTTCGCATAGCGCTTGCTATAGTGCTTGCGGGCAAAGATGGCAAACGCCTCATTAAAGACTTTCACATAAGAGAGGGTTGTCTTCTTTGTGCTTTCTCCCTTGTAATGAATAACGGTTGTTTCGGGATAATAGATGTTGGTATAACCCACTTTGCGGATGCGGTAACAGAGATCACCATCTTCAAAATACATGAAGTAGTCTTCATCGAAGGCACCGCCCGCTTTTTCAATTGCCGTCCGCCGCATCATCATGCAGCAGCCGGATAAGGCCTCTACCTCTGCTGTCTGCCTCTCGCCTATATGTACCGCATAATATTTGTTGAAATAAGGCGAGCGCGGAAAGAGTCTGTTAATCCCAGTAGCTTTAAAAAGGGCTACAGACAGCGAAGGAAATGATTTCTTGGCATCAGGTGCAAACTGCCCCTTGCCGTCTATAAGCCTCGGACCAATGCCTCCTGCTTCAGGATGCGCGTCCATATAGGCTATCGTTTTAGCGAAGAAGTCTTCCGGTAAAACGGTATCAGGATTCAGGAAAAGGATGTACTCCCCTTTTGCCAGTGCTACTGCCTGATTGTTTGCTTTGCCAAAGCCCACATTCTTTGTGTTTTCAATGAGCGTTACGGAAGAAAACTTCTGCCGCACCATGGCGCAGCTATCGTCTTCAGAATGATTGTCTACAACAAAGATCTCGGCCTCGAACCCGTCTAAGGCACGCGTCACGGAATGAAGGCATACTTCAAGAAAGTACTTTACATTATAATTGACAATAATAACCGAAACCTTCATTACGTGCAGTAGATTGCGAATATAATGCTACAACGCTAATAACGAAAAAAGCTGCCTGATTGGTACAGACAGCTTCAACTATTCAACCATTACGAATTATTTCACGAGGTAGATAATGTTCGTCACCCATTTGTTAGAGTCCGGTTCCTGATGCTGGCCTTTTACGTATTCTTCCATTGCAAGACTCACCTCTTCTCCCCGTTGACTGATATGCTTCATAATTGCGTCGTGTATCTGTGCTGTTGCTGCATAGCCACCCTGGTGGGTTACCTCGTAGCCTTTTGAAGGACCAACCTGCACTAGCTCTGCACCGGCTATCGGATCGCCATCTGAGACAGGAAATGCTGCTGCAAGATCGGCTTTGTCGTTCTTTTCATCCCATTTGAAGAATAAACCTGTGGCGTCTCCATTAACGCGGTCTCCCGCAGCTTTGCCCAATGTTCCAAAACTATTGCTAAAGAACTGCGACATGCCTTCCATATTAGAAATAGGTATTTGCTTTTTTATGGCTGCATAGGTTTTGCCAGAAAATTGAATGGTCCGAATATCTGCAGTTGGCATATCTTTCAAATGCGTCTCTGTATAGGTTTTGAGGTTTTGAAGTCCTTCGTCAAAGTCTTTTGTAAGACTGCCCATTCCCATTACCATCATAATACCATTCATAGGGAAAGGGACATGGGTAGAAAAACCCCAGATGGCTTTTGATTGCCCGTTATCCGCATCTTCCACACGCCAGTAGCCTTCAGCAGTAGATTCAATCGGCTCCCTAAACGTCATATTATAGTTTACGGAATTGAAATGCTTTTGCGGCTGGTCCTTTACGGGGCCTTCCGTATTACCAGTTATATTCATCTCGCCGCTGACCACCTTCTTATTGCCTTTCCATTCATATTTTGCCCCTGTTCTTCCATCCTCTCCGGTAAGAGTGGCTTGCATGTTGGAATCCATCTTTTGCCATGGGCTCCAGTTATGAAAATTTTTGTAGTAGAGCATTTGTTCCGCTACTGCAGAACGCGGCGCATTGATAGCAATAGACCGCTCCAGAGCGACATCCTTAGGCGCAATAAGCCCAAGTATGACAACACCTGCAACGATGACCAGCAGTATGACACCGACGAATCGAAGAAACTTTTTCATAAATAGATTTGTTTTGAATACAAATTATAAAACTATTTTTAATTATCTATAGGGACTAACTGAAAAAGAGGAGGCTGTAGCATTTACAATACTGTGCATATGAAACAGAACACAGATTCTCATGATATAGCAGACCAATGCAGATCACGGTAATCAGATTAGGGCAAATCATGATAATCGCGAAAAATCTTCTTTCTACTATTAATTGAAGGGAAATGCCGTTGGAGACAAAGGGAATTCAGTTGCTGATAAAAGGAATTCCCTTAGAGACAAAAGGAATTCGGTTTCTCACAAAAGGAATTCAGTTTATGGAAAAAGGAATTCAGTTTCTGATAAAAGGAATTCGGTTAGAGACAAAAAGAATTCAGTTCCCGACAAAAGGAATTCCCTTAGAGACAAAAGGAATTCAGTTCGTGAAAAAAGGAATTCCCTTAGCGACAAAAGGAATTCAATTTGTGAAAAAAGGAATTCGGTCAGTGACAAAAGGAATTCAGTTTCTCAGAAAAGGAATTCAGTTTATGGCAAAAGGAATTCAGTTCGTGACAAAAGGAATTCGGTTTGAGGTTTATACCGTTTCTGTAAGCATGAGAAAAGGTAAAGAGGCTGTACCCCATTTTGCGGTACAACCCCTTTATAATACAATTGAAAAATTCCTTATTCCTGATTTTTCTTCTTCACCATCGTTAGAATCGTTGCAATGGCCACTGTTTCGTCGGTTTCATCATATACATCTACCAGCCATTTCACAATGCCCTTGGCGATGTCTTCTTCGCTGCGCTTCTCCTGATCTACTTTTTCCTTCACTGTCAGCTTCACGCCTATGGTCATGCCAGGATATACTGGCTTGGTGAAGCGGCACTCGTCGATACCATAGTTCAATAAAACGGGACCTTTCTTTGCGTCAACAAAAAGACCCGCTGCCTTTGAAAGGATAAAATAACCATGTGCAACACGACCTTCAAAAATGGTCCCTTCCAGAGAGGTTGCATCCATGTGGGCATAAAAATTATCGCCGCTTACATTGGCAAAGTTGGTGATATCCGCCTCTGTAACGGTATGTTTTGCAGTAATCAGAGTATCCCCTACCTGCAATTCTTCAAAATACTTTCTGAACGGATGAATTTCAGTTTCGTGCTGAGCCCCGCCCTGTTGATACACATTAGTGACCTTCGATATAGTGGTAGGCGAGCCTTGAATGGCTGTGCGCTGCAGATAGTGCAACACTCCTCTCTTGCCACCCATTTCTTCACCACCACCCGCGCGACCAGGCCCTCCATGAACCAGTAAAGGCATCGGTGAGCCGTGTCCTGTACTTTCCTTAGCACAATCTCTATTGAGAATCAGTATGCGGCCATGCATAGCAGCAGTACCTAATACAAAATCACGCGCGATGTTATCATCATGAGTAATGATGGAACATACCAGCGACCCCTTGCCCATCCTCACCAGTTCCATAGCCTCATCTAAGTTGTGGTACGCCATCAGGGTAGCCACCGGTCCGAATGCTTCTACATTGTGGCAATCAAGCTTATGGAAAGGATCATCATTGTAGAAAACAACAGGAGGAAGGAAAGCGCCTTTTTCTTTGTCCGCACCTATCACCTCAAACTGCTCCATATCGCCAATAACGAGCTGCTGGGTTTTAGCAAACTGCTTCACCTTTTCCCTCACTTCATTCCTTTGACTGATACCAGCCAAAGGGCCCATCCGCACTCCTTCTTTGGAAGGATCGCCAATGGTAGTGCCTTTCAGTCTTTTACCGAGTGCGATCTGTACATCTTCTACCATGTTGGCCGGCACCATGACTCTGCGAATAGCAGTACATTTTTGTCCCGCCTTAGTGGTCATTTCCCTTACTACTTCCTTAATGAAAATGTCGAACTCGGGCATATCAGTTGTAACATCGGGCCCCAATACACAGGAATTCAAAGAGTCGGCCTCCATGTTAAAAGGAACAGATTCTGATATGATACGTGGATGAGCTTTTAGCTTTCTTCCTGTCTCTGCAGACCCGGTAAACGTAACAACATCTTGTGTTTCTACTGTCTCCAGAATGGTCCTTGCTCCGCCACAGATCAGTTGTAACGATCCTTCAGGCAAAATATTTGACTTAACGATTTCCTGGAATACAGCTTCTGTAAGAAAGGAGGTAAGTGTTGCAGGCTTTACTATAGCGGGAACTCCGGCAAGGAGGTTGACAGCAACCTTTTCAAGCATGCCCCACACCGGAAAGTTAAATGCGTTGATATGAATAGCAACACCTTCTCTCGGCACCATGATATGATGACCGATAAAAGTGCCATTCTTTGAAAGCTTTGCGGCCTCACCGTCTACATAGTAACGCTCGTCCGGGAACTGCTTCCTTAGACTTGCATTGGCAAAAAGATTGCCAATTCCACCTTCAATATCTACCCAGCTATCTACGCGGGTAGCGCCCGTAAGGGCACTGATTGTATAAAAATATTCTTTGCGCTCCAGCAGGTACATGGCAAGAGCTTTCAGCATTCTGCCGCGTTCGTGAAAAGTAAGTTTGCGCAACGCAGTTCCTCCCACTTTGCGCGCATAATGCATCATGGCACCAAAGTCGAGCCCTTCGCTTGAAGCTGTATAGATAGGCTCTCCTGTAATGGCGTTGTATAAAACATCTCCTTCCTTCGGAGCCGTCATCCACTTTCCCTCGGCGTAATTTCTCAGTTGTGTTAAAGCCACAGCGTATTCAGATTTAGACTTTGCAAGTTATGATTTTTGGCAGGAGCGGCTTCAAAGGAATTTGCTAAAATGTTTCTTGTAAAAATGACAACCGAATAGCATCAGTGCCTCAGTTACCCCATATTGAATGCACCTGTCTATGTCGGCGGGATGCAGTTGGAACACTTAATTGACATGATACCTCGGCACCCTGCTTCGCGCATGAAACAGGCGGCTCCCCTAGAAACATTAATAAATCTACTTTTCTACGCCAAACTGCCGCAAATGATGGCAGGCATGTTTATACAGCAGCTGTATGGACATACCGTAATCAAGCTCGCCGAAAAAAGGATTCATTACATATTTCTTCTTTTCGCCATCAAAAGCATCGAAGAAGTTATTCAGTTCGTCCTGCAGATCATCAATGGCAGCACGAAGTGACGGAAGTTTTACCGGCATTGGCTCTTCCGGCAATAAGCTATTAATCGTATTAGGCCTGAAATCCTGCTCACTCTTCAAAAAATCCTGCATTTTCTCCAGCTTCGCTTCCTCTGTTACAAGTTCCTGTGGCGGATTGCCATAAGCCATTGCTACATAGTCAGCCATATGTTCCACCATTTGCTGCACATTCATTTTACCCCATTGGGCGGGTGTATCTGCAGGCAGTCTTTGAAGTAGTGGAATGTACTCCTGTTTCAGGAAACGCGCTTTTTTTAATAGGTTGATCATGTGAATTTTTAAAGTAGTTGTTTGATAAGTGACTCCTGAGAGATGCCTTCGGCCTCTGCTTTATAGTTTCTTATAACACGATGTCTTAATACGGGCAATGCCATTGCCTGTACATCTTCAATATCGGGAGAATATTTCCCATTCAGCAGGGCATTGCACTTGGCACCCAGTATCAAATACTGAGAAGCTCGGGGACCTGCGCCGTAAGCGATATACTGTTTGGTTTGTTCGTTGGTATTTGCTCCACCGGGCCTTGTCTTGTGTACCAGACCTACGGCATATTCAAGCACATTGTCCGGCACAGGCACCCGGCGTATCAGCTCCTGAAATTGTACAATTTCCTCTGCGCTCATTACTTTGGAAAGCTCAGCTTGCGCGGCACCGGTCGTATTTTTTACAATAGTCACTTCTTCCGCAAAGCTTGGATAATCGAGGTTGATCATAAACATGAAGCGGTCCAGCTGGGCTTCCGGCAATGGATACGTTCCTTCCTGCTCTATCGGGTTTTGGGTAGCAAGCACAAAGAAAGGTGCCGGAAGCTTGTACATAACACCACCGGCAGTAATATTCTTCTCCTGCATAGCCTCCAGTAAGGCGGCCTGGGTTTTAGGAGGTGTACGG
>DATJDP010000214.1:0-3008 GCA_035497355.1 Flavipsychrobacter sp. | reverse complement strand
CAAGAGCGACGATCAGAATGAATATCATAAGGCTACCATACGACGTGCTTTTATCGTCAATTTGGTTGTCTTGAGGAGGAAGTGTTTGTGTTGGTGTCATAAAAATTTTGTTTTGATGACACAAAAGTATTGGCACAACATAGGCGCCGGAAGACGCTTTAGGCAAACAACTGCTTCAAATCGGTAAAGGAAAACAAACGGTCGGTAAACGAAACTTGTCCTGTATTTCCCGAGATAAATGAAAGAAATGTCTGCGATCTCCAGGTGAAAGAACGCTTTGTAGGTTGTGAACGCCTTGCTTATGTCGTTCCACACATGGAAATGGGCCTTTGACGATGGACTTACGAGGTCTGACCATTGTCTTACGGGGTTCTACCATGGACTTTCGAGGTTCAGCCATGGGCATACGGTATACTACCATGGACCTATGACGTACGACCATGGACTTATGACGTACTACCATGGACTTATGAGGTTCGACAATGGCCTTACGTCGTCCGACCATGGCCTTACGTCGTCCGATCACGGACTTACGGCGTTGGACCATGGACTTACGGCGTAGGACCATGGACTTACGACGTTGGACCATGGACATACGGGGTTGGATACAGGACATACGACGTCCGACACATGAACTACAACGTTGGACACATGGAAAACGATGTTGACAAGGCTTTACGTTTACAGTGGGAGTTTTCGTAAACAAAAAAAGGCTGTATCGTCACATCGGATACAGCCTTTTTAATACAATAACGGTTAAGCTTTTTTCTCTGCTGCTTTTGCAGTAGTCTTTTTATTTCTTGCCGGACGGCTCTTGCCGAATGTTCCGCTAGAAATTTTTCCGCGCTTTGTACGCTTATCACCTCTTCCCATGTTAAAGATTTTAGATTGCAAAAATAAAAAAAGCAAGAAACTTTGTCTCCTGCTTTTTTCTCCATCTTCGGGAGCGACTACTTTTTACCGCTTCCGATTTTTGTAGAGAATTCTTTTCCTGCTTTGAACTTAGGAACCTTGCGTGCTTTGATCTTGATCACTTCGCCGGTTTGAGGATTGCGGCCATTGCGTGCAGAGCGCTCAGATACTGAGAAAGTACCGAAGCCTACAAGCGTAACGCGGTCACCTTTTTTCAAAGAAGCAACTACAGCACCAGTGAAAGAGTCTAATGCTTCGTTTGCCTGTGTCTTTGTGATACCGGAATCTTTGGCGATCTTATCGATCAGTTCAGCTTTGTTCATAGCCTGTGTGTGTTTTTATTGTGAATAAATAATTCAGATGTAACAAATATACTTAGGTTTCTTACACTTCCAAATACAAAAAAAGATTTTTTTATCCGCTGAAAGCCTTTACTGTAGCAGCTTTCCACACGTTATCAACAGTAAATTTGTCTTAAAACCCGTCGTAATTCCGCTGAAAGCCTTTACCAGCAACGGTTTCATTGATTTTAGGAGGGCCGGGCCGGACGAAGACTAAGGCGATAAATCGCCTAATCTTCTATCTGCATTAAGGTGCGAAATGCAATAAACCTGTTGCCAAACCGCGCAAAGCTTTTATCCCGCATTCTCTCTGCATGGTCAGAAATATAGCTGCTGTAAGCTTCCATGTCCTTACAAAAGTATTGAGCGATATAGGTAATGCCTTCTGTCTCGTCCTGCTCTAGCAATCTGCATAAGCGGGCGTCAGTGAACAGGCCCGTCTTCATTAGTTCCGGTATGTGTTCCTGCTTCATCCAGTCAAGCCATTCATTAGCTATTTGGTTCTCTACTTTTATTGTCACGTTGTATATGATCATTTCAATTTGTTTACCACTTCTCGCCTATCGAGTCCATTATAGTCATGTAGCTGATGTACCGCTCTTCATCTATCTCTTTTTCTGCAACAGCTTTCTTTACTGCGCAGCCAGGCTCGTTTATGTGCAGACAGTTATTGAACTTGCATTCCGTCAGGCGCTTTCTCATTTCAGGAAAATAATGCGATAGCTCTTCCTTTTCAATATCAATCAGTCCAAATTCTTTTACACCAGGGGTATCTATGATCCTTCCCCCAAACGGAAGGTCAAACATTTCTGCAAATGTAGTGGTGTGCTGTCCCTTACCGCTCCATCCGCTTACTTCGGTCGTCCGCAGATCGATACCTGGAATGAGCTGATTGATCAGCGTGCTTTTTCCCACCCCTGAGTGACCACTGAAGAGGGTGGTTTTGCCCTTCAGTCTTTGCTTTAGTGTGGTAACGCTTTGAGGGTCGAGCGCTACAATGGGAAATACTTCGTAACCCGCCCGTCCATACATTTCCTGCCAATGGGCAAGCTGCTCTTTGTGCTTTGGCTTTAGGAGGTCAATCTTGTTCACCACGATCACCGCCGGAATATGGTACGCTTCTGCAGTGAGCAGGAAGCGATCTATGAACCCATGCGATGTGCGAGGCTCCGCTATTGTAGATACAACCAATGCAAGATCTAAATTGGCGGCAACAATATGTTTCTGGTTTTTATTGTGTGGAGACACGCGGACAATATAGTTCTCACGCTTTTTTATTTCAGAAATGATAGAGGACTTTTCTTCACCCGGCTCTTCCTCGAATGTCACATAGTCTCCCACAGCTATCGGATTAGTTGAGGAAATATCCTCATCGATCTTCAGTTTGCCTTTGATACGGGCATTCCGGAAGACGCCATTCTCGTCGCGCAATACATACCAGCTCCCCGTTGATTTATAAACTAATCCCTCCACCGGCGCAAATTAATAGTTTCGTATTACAGTCCTCCTTATTATTCATACCTCAGAGCAACTATTGGATCGAGTTTGGCAGCTTTAAGGGCAGGATAGATACCTGAAATAACGCCAACGATGGCACAAAGACTCAAACCAACGCCAATCCAAAGCCAGGGAATGATAAAGCCGGTATGAAAAACAAGACTGAGTGCATTACCTGTCAGTATACCAATGACAATGCCTATAGTGCCGCCAAACAGGCTGATAAGAACTGACTCGGTGAGGAATTGCCTTTGAATG
>DATJDP010000213.1:0-6005 GCA_035497355.1 Flavipsychrobacter sp. | reverse complement strand
AGCCGCTTATGATTATATAGTAGGGCATCATGATCTTGATAAAGAGCAGAAGCACTTCCTGAAGCTCCAGACCTTCTGGGGCAATGAGATCGTAGCAGGCACCCGCAGACTGGCGCTGATGAACCTGTTCCTCCACAACATTGGCGATATAGACAGCGAAACCTTTATTGCGCCGGATGACAGTCTGCTGGCAGCGCCGAAAAGAACGGTGGACTACGTGCTGGCAAACCCTCCTTTTGGCAAAAAGAGCAGCATGACCTTTACCAATGAGGAAGGAGAGCAGGAAAAAGAAGACCTGACCTACAACAGGCAGGACTTCTGGGTGACGACAAGCAACAAACAACTTAACTTTTTACAACATATCCGCAGCATGCTGAAGACTACCGGCCAGGCAGCGGTGGTATTGCCGGACAATGTGCTGTTTGAAGGTGGTGCAGGGGAGACAGTAAGAAAGAAGCTGCTGGAAACAACGGATCTGCATACGATACTGCGATTGCCAACCGGCATCTTCTATGCGCAGGGCGTGAAAGCGAATGTGCTGTTTTTCGACAATAAGCCGGCGAGCAAGGACCCGTGGACGAGAGAGGTGTGGGTGTATGATTACCGGACGAACATACATCATACATTAAAGAAAAATCCGCTAAAGTTTGAAGACCTGCAGGACTTCGTGCAATGCTACAATCCTGAAAACCGGCATGACCGGAAAGAGACAGGGCCTGAGGGAAGATGGAGGAAGTTCAGTTACGAAGAAATCATAGCACGGGATAAAACATCACTGGATATTACCTGGCTGAAAGATAAATCACTCGCTGATCTGGATAACCTCCCTAATCCTGATGAACTGGCCGAGGAGATAGTAGAGAACCTGGAAAGCGCGTTGGAAGGATTCAGGAATATTATACAGCAATTGAAAAAGCCAGCTTGATACTTTAGTTTAGCCACAAAGACACAAAGATTGTTGTAGTAAAACAAAGGAGCGTTTTTGGGGTAGTTCAGCGCGTCTAATGCTTTGTTATCCTGCATGCCAGAGGTCGTATTGTTGCTGCATATTCAGCCATAGCTCCGGAGTAGTTTCAAAAGCGGTGGCAAGCCGTAAAGCCATTTCCGCGCTAATGCCGGAATGCTCGTTTATGACCAGAGAGATTGTCCGACGATGTACGCCAAGATTGTCCGCGAGATCGGTCACGGAGATATCAAGAGGCTCCATATACATTTCTTTCAACACATTACCCGGATGGACGGGCGGCATTTCTCTTTTCAACATAGCTTGTCCAATTTACATAGTTCAAAAGTATTTCGCTAAACCTATCCATCACTTCTGATACTTCCAGTGCCTCGCTTTGCCTTCGGCAATCCATTCAATGGCGGTAGCGAGGCGCTTTTCTCTGGTGGCCTCCGTTTTAGCTTCTTCCAGCCATTCAATATACTCTTTCTTTTTACCGGCACTAAAGTCGTCGAACACTGTCTGTGCCTGTTTGTTTTTCTTCAATGCGTTGGCAAAGTATTCCGGCGTGTCTAAGGCCACCGTGACGGGCTTATTCTTAGCAGGCAGCTTCACGCCAGCTTCGTTGAGCTTCATGGCCTGACGGATATACTTTTTAATGATCTTGTCCTTAGGAAGGTCTTCCAGGTCTTTGATCTGCCCAAGCTGACCCATAGCGGTTTTCCCAATGGCATTGAAAATGCCATGGGGATCTTCCATCAGAGCATATTTGAAGAAAGTAAAAGCGCAATGTTGCTTGAACGCTGCCATACTGCAAAGGATGCTTCCTTTATAGTCGAAGTGCGGAAAGCTCCATTTCATGGTCTCCGCTACGTCGGGACACGCATCGTGTACCAATGCGCGCAGATGTAGAAGAATGGACTGAGCAAAGGGCGCAGCTTTGGCAATATAAGCGTCGATTCTCGGATCTGTTTGCGGCATTGAATTTAATATTTTCCTGCCGATAAAAATACGAAAGTCTCTGTCGCTTTTTAGCTGCTACAAAGATCCCGTGTCACTAAGCGCAGCAACAAAAAAACGCAAAAACGACTATTTATCCCTAACCTCACTACTCAGTACCTGCCATTCATTCAATAGCTTTCCATACTTATCGAAGAACTCGACGGTCAGTTTTCGGTTTGCCTGATCTCCACTTACAGTATAGCGCGCAAAATTATAAGTTGGTATATAGGAGCCGGGAACGCGGTAGATATTGTGCTTTTCCCTCCCTTTTACCGGGTCGGGAGTTGATGTGAATGGTGAAACGGTGACATCATAAAGCGGATAATGCCCTTCGCGGGGGACCCGGATGATCTCGCTGTAGTGACGATCGCCGGAAAGAAATACCACACCATTGATATAATTGTCCGTGATAAAATTGAGCAGATCGTAATACTCTAAAGGGAAATGGATAAAGCAGTCATCCTTTGCCCAGGGATTGAGCATCTGGCTGCCATTAACAATGATCTTAAAGCTGGCGCTGGTGTCTACCAATAGTTGTTTCTTTAGCCAGTCCATCTGCTGCTGACCGAACATGCGCTTATCGCGGTTCGGCCGGAACCATTTATAGTCCCAAAGCTTGTCGTAATCGCGCCACCACCGGTCGTCTAAGAGAATAAACTGTACATCTTCTTTACGAAAGCTGGTATAGATACCTTCACCGTTTTCACCATACGTCGGATTGTCCTTCCAGGTATCCATAAAGATGTTTCTGCTAATGTGCTTTAAGGGAAAGTCCTTCTGACTTTGATTAGGGCCGTAGTCGTGATCGTCCCAGATAGCATAGGCGGGCATCTTTCGGGTGAGGAGCGGTTGAAGCGTTTTGACCGTGCGTGCATAATGCGCTTTTCCCCAGAGCCCTTCGGCACTGGTACATTCGTCAACATCGAGATACCAGTTGTCGCCCAGCCAAAGCATAAAATCCGCATCTTTTTGCGACATGGAATAAAAGATGGATGTATCGCCGCGGTAGAGATAGTAGGAGGTATCGCCTTCGGAAGGGGAGATGAAAGCGCAGGAACCGGTGAGGAAACTGAAATCGTCTGTCTGCTGGGCTTCGCAGGGGCAGGAAATGAAGCAGGAACAGCAGCAGAGTAACGCCCAAAAAGGAATAAAAAATATCCGTAACATGCGCGGTAATAATACAAAAATCGTACGGTGGCAGATGCTTTATTTACAGACTGTTTTACAAACGAGGAATTAATTACTTTTGAACCACAAAATATAAAAAAAGAGAACTGAATTTATGGCTGAAGCGATACGCATGCCGCTGCTAAGTGATACGATGAAGGAAGGGGTGATAGCTGAATGGCATAAGAAAGTAGGAGATAAGGTAAAGAGTGACGACGTAATAGCAGACGTGGAAACGGACAAGGCAACTATGGAAGTGATGCCTTATGTGGATGGTACCTTGCTGTACATAGGTGTGGAAAAGGGTAAAGCAGCCAAAGTGAATGGTATCATAGCCATAGTAGGAAAGGAAGGAGAAGACTATAGCAAAATACTGGCTGAAGAAGCTAAGAACGAAGAAGCACCTAAAGAAGAAAAGACTGCTGAACAGCCCGCCGCTACGCAACCTGCGCCTGCACCATCCGGCACTACGCCTGCATCAACAACCACTACACCTGCTGCTGCGCCGAAAAAAGGCGATGCAACCGTGGTAAGAATGCCGCTGCTGAGCGATACCATGAAAGAAGGGAAGATAGTAGCATGGCACAAGAAGGAAGGCGATAAAGTAAAGAGTGACGATGTGCTGGCAGACGTAGAAACAGACAAGGCAACAATGGAAGTAATGCCTTACGCGGATGGCACACTGCTGTATATAGGCGTAAAAGAAGGAGAAGCGGCAAAGGTGAATGACATTATAGCCATTGTGGGCAAGCCGGGTACGGATGTAAAGCCCTATTTGCAAAACGATCTTGCTGTTCAGAACGAGGAGACAGCAGGTGAGCCGAAAGATTCGGATCAGAGTGGGGTACGTGCAAAAGCCGAGGTTAGTCCGGTACAAACAGAGGGTGGAACTGAGGAAGATGACGAACGTGTAAAAGCATCCCCTCTGGCAAAGAAACTCGCAGAAGAAAAAGGCATTGACATACGCCAGGTAAAAGGCTCTGGTGATAATGGCCGCATCATAAAAAGGGATGTGGATCAATTCCAGCCGTCACAAGCTGCTGCCCAGCCAGCGCAGCAAAAGCAGGTTGCGGCTACTCCGCCTGTTGCTTTAGGCAAGGAAGGCTATACCGACCAGCCGCTGTCGCAAATGCGAAAAGTAATCGCACAACGCCTATCGGAAAGCAAGTTTACAGCGCCGCACTTCTATCTGCGGATGACCGTGACGATGGACAAGGCGATTGAAGCAAGGAAAGCTATAAATGAGGTTTCTCCTGTGAAAGTTTCCTTTAATGATCTGATCGTTAAAGCAGCCGCGATGGCATTGCGGAAACACCCTGAAGTAAACAGCTCATGGATGGGCGATTTTGTTCGTCAGAATCAACACATACACATTGGAAACGCTGTTGCTATTGAAGATGGATTGATTGTTCCGGTTATCAAGTTTGCTGATCAGAAATCGCTCTCTCAGATAGCAGAAGAATCAAAATCGCTGGCGGAAAAGGCCCGGACTAAAAAACTGCAACCGCCTGAGTTTTCCGGAAATACCTTCACGATCTCTAATCTTGGTATGATGGATATTGACGAGTTTACAGCTATAATCAATCCTCCCGACAGCTGCATACTGGCAGTAGGTAAGATTGCAGCTACGCCTGTGGTAGAGAATAATCAGGTAGTCGTTCGTCAATTGCTGAAGCTTACATTGAGCTGCGACCATAGAGTCGTGGATGGAGCAGTGGGCGCGAGATTCCTGCAAACTTTGAAGGCGCATCTTGAAAACCCTGTAACAATGCTCGTATAAGTCAAACATAGAAAGTAAGACATAACGAATAAAGGCGCTCACCGGGCGCCTTTATTATTTCATAAGGAATTTGTTAATGCGTCAGGTCAGTGCTGGTGAGGCATTCTCATTGTGAACATAATCATTCTTCACGTGCATATACCAGTAGATCGGGAATGCAATAAGATTAAACGTAGCTAAGAAGATGGCCCATACAACCTTGTTTCCTGCCGGCACATCGGGTCTCGTCCAGAAGTCCCACAGGAAATAAAGAAAGGCACCAAAAGCTATAATAAAGTTGATGGCCAGGAGAATGAACAACGGCGTGTAATTACTTAACGTGACACCCGCAATTTCCAGGTGCTGATCGAGGTTCTGGTTGAGGATATAGTCCTTAAGTATGACGAAGTAATAAACCAGCCATAATGCGAAGAGAAACAGCGGTGCGAAAGCAAGTATTCCCAGGTTCCTTATTCTGCGTTTAGTATTCATATAATATGCGTTTGATAACAGGAATAAGGTAAAAAATACTATGCCCGCAACGGCAGAGACCCGTAATAAAAATGGCCGTCCGGATGTGGGGCGGCCATTTTAACAGCTTATTAAACAACACCTTAAGGCTTAAATGAATATCGAATTGTCACGTCAAATTGCATGGAAGTTAATGTTGGTCTTCTTGGCTTTATCTTAAACCTGTAGTGAAGTACGGTACCTTCTCCATTCAAATACTCCTTCAGGTTAACATTTGGGAACTCAAGCGTCTTGTCTGTGAATCTTTCGCTTGCATCGTCCGGTATGGTAACATTTGCCGTGATCCAGTCCTTTCCGGCGTTGAGTCCTTTATCTGTGTTTACCTGTATTTCCGCATACTCCATATTGGTCCAATTGGCATTGTTAGTGCCGTTCTTCAGATGTAAAGTGGCGTCCTGTAAGGTGATAGACGAGAAATTGTCAATATCTACGTTCAGGCCGGAATTCTTCCTGATGATCTCGTTGATGTTAAGGACTTCTGTTTCTTCAGGAGAAGTGTACTCCATAGTCAGCGGCATGGGAGGCGCTTCGAAGCTGATATCTGATTGAGAATAGGTAAAAGGGTCGAGGTGATTGACGATCTCCTCTTTTACCTTATCGCAC
>DATJDP010000212.1:0-22271 GCA_035497355.1 Flavipsychrobacter sp. | reverse complement strand
GCTACGGGCTCATTATACACAGGAGCTGGCTGGCTGTAACCGGCATAACTGTTAACCGTGTTGGCGCTCGCGCTACTACGTCTTGTTGCCTTCCTTTTAGCAGGCTTGTATACTACATGTGTAGCCACTGTCTTTGGCGTTTCTACCTTGGCTACCGCCGTCATAGAGTCAATTACCTGCTGACGCACCAATTCTGTCTTTAAAGAATCAATAACGTGCTGATTTGCCGCTACGGTTGCTGTGGTTGTATCTACTTGCTTTGTCTGACATGCGCTTAACAAAGCTATTCCTGCTATCGCTACTATACCTGTTATCTTTTTCATAGTGCCTACTGTTTGTTACGCAGGTTATAAATCCAACGGCGTGCCAGTTTTTAAGTGTTTTGTTTTGTTTAACATGGTTGATATAGCACATGTATTTGGAACAATCAACGACATAAAACAATTCTCAAAGGTCTTTTGGGCATTCTTATCCCTAAATTTGCCGTTAGATAATTTTTCTTTGAATAATGGCCTTGGGACAATTCTTCCTTGAAAATCCGATTCCCTTCCCACAGCCACATTGGAGAATCCTTCCCGAAGTGATTCCTAGGTACTGTTTGGGTTCTGGACCCATTTTCCCCTGCCACGCAATACGATTTTTCAGCTCATATGCCTTGTTTCGGACCTGTAAAATGGGTAGAACCTGAAGGAATGTTCGTTCGTAGCAGACGAATTATCGTTCGTAACAGACGAGTTATCGTTGGTGACAGACGAGCTATCGCTTGCAGTAAACGAGTTATCGTTCGTGACAAACGAGTTACCGTTCGTAATAAACGAGTTATCGTTCGTGATAGACGAGTTATCGTTGATAACAGACGAGCTATCGGTTGTAGTAAACGAGTTATCGTTCGTAACAAACGAGTTATCGTTCATGATAGACGAGTTATCGTTCGCGACAAACAACTTATCGTTCGTAGCAAACGAGTTATCATTCGTGACAGACGTGTTATCGTTCATCACAGATGAGTTATCGTTCGTGATAAATGAGTTATCGTTCGTGGCAGACGAGTATTCGTTCATAGCAAATGAGTTATCGTTCCTGATAAATGAGTTATTGTTCGCAACAGACGAGTATTCGTTCATAGCAAACGAGTTATCCTTCGCGACAGACGAGTATTCGTTCGTGTTTTTTAGCGGTTGAAGAGATATTTGGCTATGTTTATTGCATTTTTCTCTCATTTCATTTAATTGAAATGCAAATATGGGGGTGTCACCACTACCCTGAGTATCAAAAACGCAACAAAACCAGAAAAGTAAAGTATTAAGGCTTGCGTTTGATGAGCTTATTGGCAAGCAGCGCCTGAACGATTTCATTTTTATGCTGCCTACTTAAAGGAATATGCAATTTCCCGATGCAAATTTCTCATCTGCTGCAGAATATATATTCTTCCAGAATAGTAATTGAATAATAAATAAAAGCCCCACTATATGACTTAGCTTAGGCTTTAAAACGAGCGTCAAACACATGTGGTCAATGAAATTGTTTTAGCTGGCAAGTAAGATACCTCTCAGCACACCCGGAAACGGCTGTTTAAGAATGTTTACAGGGAATCTTAAATCCGCTTTTTTTTAACGCTTTTTCGGTTTATTGGTCTAAACCGGCATACCAATTGCAGTAAGGAAAAGAAAAGTGAGCCATGAAAAAGCTAATAGTATTATCAGCATTAATATTAGGCCTTTGTACAAGTTTCGACGGGAATGCTCAGGTACGTGTGAATGTAAATATCGGCACGCCGGTGGTACACGAACGCTGGTATTCAAACGATAACGATTACTATTATCTTCCGGAGCCAGGGGTCTATTATAACGTACGCCGCAGAGTCTATGTGTATCCTGAAGGAGGCCGCTGGGTCTATGCCAGTCATCTGCCTCGCCGCTATGGTAATTATACCTATAGAACAACCAGAGTTGTACGAATTCACGAAAGATCTCCATTTGAGCGTGACCATGACTATAGAGGACGTTACCGCCATGCTGGAAAAAACCATTATGAGCGACATGATAACGGCCGGCATAACGGATGGGATAAACATCGGGGAAACGACCACAGAGGTCATCGCCACTAACGTGTATACATAATATATTTTAAACTGATAGCGCCTCCAAAGGGCGCTATCAGTTTAGTGCAAACTGCATGATGTTTAAAAAGGCTTCTAAAAGCGATCCCGACAGAAAGAGTTATTTGCGTCAGGTAGTAGCCGTTACAATGAGTACCGTCCCTATCAGAATGAGTCCGCAATAAATATATCTGAAGAATACACCTTCCTTCAGCCGGTGGTTCAAATATCTCCCAAGGAAAACAGCTGGAACCGCGGTAGCTAACGAAACTAAAAAGTACTTGCCGACGTCAGTAGTGATAAGCCCTTTGACATAGTAACCAGCTACACCAACAAGACTTGCAGGCAAGAAATATGCCTGTAACGTAGCTCTGAAATGCTGCGCGCTCCATTGCCTCAGCCTTCCGTAAACAACCAAAGGTGGTCCATTCAAGCCATATGCTCCACCTAAGACACCGGAGAGAAAGCCACATATAAATAGCCATGGCTTATGATCCTCCTTGAACGTTTGGCTCGTTTTCCCAACTAACGAATAAACTGAGTACCCTATAATCAACAAACCGAGACCGGTTTTGATCAGTAGCTCATTGCCGTACGTGAGAATAAGAATCCCTAAGGGGATGCCCGGCAATGCATACAGTATAAGCCATTTTGCGGAACTGAGATGAATTTTACGGTGATCCTGCACTACAACGATAAGAGCGATAACAACCGATAACATTACAGACAAGGGAACCGCAATTGCCACTGGCAGGAAAAGAAGGAACAATGGGACGGCGACCAACGACTCGCCGAATCCAAAAGTCGACCTGACAAGGGAGGCGATGAAACTGATAACGAGAATAAGAATAATAGTGTGGGCCATATTTCCAAAATGCGGTGCGCCACTAAGTTTCCTTGTGCCTTTTCCCGCATCAATATTGCTTCAAAGCCGTAAAAATATGATGCTAAGTGTTTAGCTGGTGCATTTAATTGTCTTCACTTCAGAAGTTACTTTTTAAGTATTCACCTCAGTATCTTGTTGCCTGCAAAAGCTGTTCACTATTACCCGATCCACAAACCGTGCAATTATCAGGAATACTTATAAAGCAAAGGAGGACTGAACTCTTACGTTTCAGTCCTCCTTTCAGGGCTAGGTTTAGGCTCTATGGAAGGTTAAACATATCCGGCGATGAACTAATAATCGTTGTTTTCAGCGTTCCAGGTTGCCCATCCTGAGGTCCAGTCATTGTTACCGTCAAATGCTCCACGGTATGATACTGTTTGAAAGCCGTTAAGTCCGCTGAAGTCTGCACCTGAAAGGGCAGGAGATGCCGGCTTTAGCAGGAAACTGGGAGTGCCTGACGTATTGGAAACAGCAGGAGAGTATTTGAAAGGATCTACCATTTGAACATCTTCTACGTTTGCAAGAACCACATTTCCATTCGCCGATTTCAGTAGGTTAAATGCAACGGAATCTGCAGAAGTGATTGTGGCATCGGTCTTCCCGTCCATCGGGCAACCTGCGATAATATTGTTTTTTACTTTCAGGCTTCCACTTATCACATTATTGATAGTCTTAGTACCTTTTGAGTTATCAATATAAATACCTACAGGGAAACCAACAATCAAGGAGTTAACTAAGCTCATTGAAGAGTTGCGACGAATTTGCGCACCATGCTGGAAATTGGCATTAATACCGGAAGCCGAGTGGCCAGAAGCAATAGGGCCAACAATAGTCATGTTGGAGAAGAAAGCCCTAGTCTGGGGCGTATTGGTAGAACCATTGCCATCATTATCAGATTCGAAACCATTAGAGCCTGATACATCAGCAATAGCTTTTGCACGTTGGGCCAGACCGAATTGTACTTTTCCGGAAAAGCCAAAGTCGGTATCAAAATCATCGTCCCAGCTATACGTGGCAATAAGATGATCACAATTTACAGTACCACCAAACCACTCATATGAATCGTCACCTGAACGATAGACCTGAATATGGCTGATGGTTGTACCACTACCTACGCCACCAAATGTGAGTCCGTTAATCTCATTGTCCGGAGAATACGCAATACCTGCGAATTCGATACGGCAGTACTTTATAATACCAGAATTGTCGGTAGCATCGGAACCGCCGTACCAGATGTAGGCCTTTTCATCTGTCGCCCCCACAGTGGGGGTTAGTCCGCCTTCAATCTTAGCTTCACCTCCGGTAGGATTAATAGGGGCCTTACCCAGTAAAATTACTCCTCCCCAGTCGCCTTGGTTACGAGCGCCCTTTGTAAGCGAGGATGTGAAAATAATTGGCTTTGAAGGAGTGCCCTCAGCATCAATTTTACCACCACGTGTTATAACTAAGGTACCTTTCGTAGCCTTGTCGCCTTTAATGATGCTACCAGCCTCGATGGTGAGTGTTGCACCGCTCTTCACGTATACGAATCCCTTTAGCAAATATTTTTTGTCTGCAGTTAAAGTTCTGTTCGCAGTGATATCACCAGAAAGGACTACCGTTGTCGAATCTTCGGTAGATGGAGGAGGAATACTCTCATCATCTTTCTTACAAGCTCCCATCAATATGGCAGCGGAGAAACAGGCAATTAGAATTCTTTTCATTTTAGTTGTTTTTATTTTTTGCGAAAGTATCTGCGCAGTATAACCGGATTGTTAAGCCATCATTATCTAAACGTTACCAATTACTCAAACTTCAAAGTGTAGGTGAAAGCCATGGTAGTACCGGGACGGTACTCTGAATAAATCCAATCATGGTTGTTGTCTATACCCCTGGAAATGTCTTGTCTGGCGAAGCTGCCACTGTTGTCCTGATCGAAATAGAACCTGACCGGATCGTTGAGAATATCTTTGATATTGAAACGAACTTCGCTTCGCTTACTCAGTTTATAGGTTACCTGAAAATCCAGGAGGTTGCGGCTGCTTTCGATTACATTGCCAAAGCGACCTTGTCCGATCAGAAAAATCCTATCGCCAATACGGTTGTAAAGAACATTCAGAGAGAGTTTCTCCTTTGGCGTTTGATATCCTAACGAAGTATTAATCACAAAAGGCGACTGTCCGGCGAGTACACGTGTTGTGTACTCATGACCGTTGGTATAGGAAGGGCCGTCAAGTTCAACCTGTGAGTGTATGTAAGCAAGGTTCGCATACAGGCTCAGGTTTTCAAAAAAAGTATTTTCAGCAATAAACCCAAGCTTTTTCCGCACCTCTATTTCGGCTCCCAGATTAATTGCGGAAGGATAGTTTGCCGGATTAATTTCATAGCCGCTGTTCTGTCCGTTTACATTGCTCTCTATGGTGTTTCTGAATTTTTTATAGAAGACCGAGGCTGACAAGATCTCACCGTGTCCCGGAAAAACCTCATAGCGCAGATCAATATTGTCAATGGTAGTTCTGACTAGTGAAGGCGTTCCCTGAAAAGTTGCATTCAGTTCATAGTCATAATAGGCAAGCGAAGCGACTTCTCGAAGCTCTGGTCGGGCTACGCTACGGAAATAAGAAGCCCGAAGATTCGATAGTTTGTTAAGTCTATAAGTGAAGTTGGCGGATGGCAGAAGATCGTTCCATATGGGGTGAACATGGGTGCCATCACCGGCCTTAAGATCAAGCTTATAAGATTCAAATCTGGCGCCCCATACCAGCCTTATCCTTTCAGAGAAACGGTTGTCAAGCATGGCATATCCGGCGGTTGTCGTCGTAGTGGCACTGTATTGATCTCCGGGGATTGTTATCTCTTCCAGCCGGTACACACCTTTTTGAATTAAATCATACGCATACAGGCTTTCTATTAGTCTTGTCCGTACATCACTCAGTTCTACCGGTGCAATGTTGCTTTGAAGTACCGCTCCCAGATAGCGGTTGCTGAAGTCTCTGTTTCTCACTTGCTCTAACACTCCTATTTTCAGCGAACTTTTATTAGACAATAGTGAAAAAGGAATGCTATAGTTAATGGCACCGTTGAAGATTGATTCCTTTAAGTCACCAAAAAGCCGGTTATTATATTTTCCGAGTGTTGTATTGTCTGCATAAAAACCGTTTCCAGAATTGCTATAAGATACTTTCCTCTGATCCGGCTGATTATTAGTAATGGAATTATAAGACAGCAGCCAATTGAGCTTGCTTTGCCCGTTACCTATCTGGTGGTCGCCTTCGAGCGAGGTTTTAAATAAGGACTTCTGAATCAGATCAAAAGCATAGTAACGAACATTCGAGGAACTGCTGTTGTTATACCCTATTCTATAAAGAAAATTATCGTCGAGGACACGATTGTAGTTTGTCTTAAAGACGATCTTGTTTGCACCGAAGTAATAGCCTGCGTTCAGTAAAGCACCAAGACTGCTCGAATAGTTGTAAACGTTATCCTTGTAATTAAAGCCGTCATACTGGCGCAGCAAGTCCCTTTTTATATTCTCATTGTGAGCGTACGTTAATGCACCTGTAAAACCGAATTTATTGCTTCCCCGGGTTCTGTAAACCCGCCCAACGGTACCTTGAAGATTAATACCAGGTAAGGCCTTATGTGTCGCTATTGTGTAGTCGTTATTCAGGCTACTTAAAGCGGCTATGTTTTCATGGGTGGTTAAGCCTCCATAAACTTTTCCGCCTGAGGGAAAACCTGATGGCAGTTGCCTTGAACCATCGTCGAACCCGAGAAAATCAGACCCGGTACGGTAGCCTGACCTGAAAGCAGTTCCTGTTGAGGCGGTATTAGCCGAGAGCCCGATGCTGATTGAATTAAAGTTCCGATCAGGAACTTCTTTGGTTAGAATATTAATAATTCCTCCTGCGAAGTCTCCAGGAAGGTCTGGGGTTGCTGCTTTTGTCACAATGATATTATCAATGATCGCGGCGGGCATAATATCAAACGAAAACGCCTTTTTGTTTGGCTCTGTGCTTGGCAGCATCGCATTATCAACCATTGCCGAGTTATAGCGATCGCTAAGCCCGCGAATAATTACAAACTTGTTATCCTGGATGGTGGTACCGCTGACACGCTTCAACACCTCCCGTGTATTACGATCGGGCGACCTGCGAATAACGTCTGCTGAAATACCATCGGAAATGGCCGCCGCATTCTTTTGGATGGCGTAAAGGGTACCGATATTTTCCTTCTTTAAAGAGGAGCGGACAACTACCTCCTGCAATTGGGTGGAGTTAGCTTCGGATATCAGAATCGTCAGTGTAGCAGCGCTTGCATCGGTCACATGAATATCCTGAACTTCCTTAGTCTGGTAGCCAAGGTACTTCACGGCCAATGTATAGATGCCGGGCTGTACAGCAATAGCAAAATTTCCGTCAACATCCGTCACAGCGCCGGTACCGGCGGCTTTTACTACAACAGTAGCCCCTATGATCGCCTCGCTGGTCTTCTCATCTAATATCCTACCTGTAATTTTTCCTGCATAAACGGCAAAATGGGAAAGCAATAAAATAAAAAGCATCAAAAAAATCCGCATCGTTTCTTCTTTGCGTGCAAAGCTCTCTTTACTATATTACCTCAGTGTTACGGGAAGATGAAATAAATGTTATCGAATATGGACTGGTCATTAAGTCCTCAATGCGACAACACCTATGTATGTTAGGTACGCGCCGACTTTGGAAAAATGTACTCGTTCCGGGATATCCTAAACACACGACCACAATATCATAAATGATGGCAAGCAATCTCTTTGCAATGGCCGCCTGGTAGGTTTTGCAACGCTTCAGCTAGCATTGATTCCTGTGTTGTTCAGGGAAACTGTGGGGGACAGGGCTAATAAAAAAAGGGTCTAATTAATCCTTACTCTTATCCTGCTTTGGCGCATGTTTAAGCACTTTTGCTTCTATGTAGAAGATGATTTCTTCGGCAATATTTTCGGTTTGGTCTCCTATGCGCTCCAGCCGCCGGATCATGGAAAGAACGGTAAGTGACTGCTCCATTTTGTCGGGATGTTGTGCCAAATAGCCACTTACAAGATCATTGGCTTTTTCATTGATCTGATCCAATAATTCATCACGCCTGAAAATACCGCGAGCTATTGCACTGTCTTCCTGTTCAAAAGCACTGAGGATCTCTGCTACCATCTGCAGACACTCGTCATACATTTCAATCACCTTGGTAACATCCAGCAGCGACTTGTCAAATGGCTCCTTCGTGTCTATGATCATCTTTGCGATGCCTTCCGCGATGTCTCCGATACGCTCTAGGTTCGTATTTATTTTTAGTACCGCTAATAAGAACCGCAGATCCACCGCCACAGGCGAATACAATGCAAGTATATCCTCACAATCGCGGTCAATCGTTAACTCTGCGCCATTCACCCTTTTTTCAATCAGGACAATTTCCCTCGCAAGGTCTTTATCGAAATTTAGAAGCGCGGAAAGCCCCTTTTGCAGCTGTGACTGAACCAGCTTCCACATTTCGATCGTTTCCTCCTTTAAATTCTGTAGCTCACTGCCTAATTTGGTCATGATGGTTATTTGAGATTAACTAAATCTTCCGGTAATATAATTCTGCGTTCTCGGGTCTTTGGGTTCGGTAAACATCATTCTTGTGTTTTCATATTCTACCAGTTCACCCATGTAGAAAAAAGCGGTTTTATCGCTGATACGTGCAGCCTGTTGCATATTGTGTGTCACAATAACAATCGTAAAGTTCTTCTTTAGTTCTGACAGAAGCTCTTCGATACTTGCAGTGGAAATAGGATCGAGAGCTGAAGTAGGCTCATCGAGTAGTAGCACCTCCGGCTCCATCGCAATAGCCCTGGCAATGCAAAGGCGCTGCTGCTGTCCGCCAGAAAGAAAAGAGCCTTTCTTATGTAGTGTGTCTTTCACTTCATTCCACAATGCCGCTTTTGAGAGGGAACTTTCCACAATGATATCTTTGTCTTTTTTCGAAATTCTGGTGCCGTTCAGCTTGTATCCAGCTATTACATTGTCGTAGATACTTAAGTTTGGAAACGGATTCGGACGTTGAAAGACCATTCCAATTTTTAGGCGTACCATAATGGGATTGATCTTATATACATCTTCTTCGTGAAGCAGCATTTTACCTTTGGCGGTGGCACCTGGAATCAGCTCGTGCATCCGGTTGATACAGCGCAGGAAGGTGGTTTTGCCGCAACCTGAAGGTCCCATTACCGAGACTATCTGATTTTGAGGGATGTCTATCGTCACATCTTTTACAACCTGGTTGGCTCCAAAGAATGCATTGAAATTTTCACTTCTTATAATTGCACTTTCCATTTTCTTGTTATCAGCTTTGTGGAAATATTCAATAAAAACACCCATAGCAGCAGTATCGTTGATGCTCCCCAGGCCAGCGCATGCCACTCATCGTAGGGGCTGGTAGCATAGTTAAAGATGAGCAACGGCAGGCTTTGCATTGGTTTTAGCAGATGAGCACTTAGGTAAGGATTGCCAAATGCAGTAAACAAAAGAGGTGCTGTCTCTCCGGCTACTCTTGCTATAGCCAGCATAATACCGGATAATATGCCGCTGAACCCACATGGCACGATGATCCGTAAGATTACCTTCTGATACGGTAACCCTAAAGCGAGGCCCGCCTCCTTCAATGACGAAGGGATAAGCTTCAGGTTTTCTTCGGTAGAGCGAATGATGATAGGAAGCATCATGATGGCTAGTGCTATACTTCCAGACAAAGCGGAGAACCCTCCCATTGGTTTCACGATCCAGAAGTAAATAACAATACCGGTTACTATAGACGGTGTACCCTGAAGGATATCTACTGCAAGGCGGCTCCAGTAAGAGATCCGGCTATTGGTATTCTCACTCAGATAAATTCCGCATAGAATTCCGATGGGAACCGAAATAACCGTTGCAACCAGTACAATCAATACGCTTCCCAGTAAGGCATTGGCAATTCCGCCTCCGGATTCGCCAACAGGCTGAGGAATATTGGTAATAAAACTCCAGTTGATCTCGGTGATACCAGTCTTTACGACGTAGTAAATAATAGCAAAAAGTGGAAGGGTAATTAAGAACGCTAAGAAGATCGTAAATCCCTCGAATATCCTACTCTTCCATAACCTTAGCTGCAATCCGTTCACCATGCTAATCGTTTATAAACCGTTTAATGACCGCCTTGCCAATAACGTTGATGACAACGGTAACAAGGAACAAAAAAAGACCGAGTTCGATCAATGCCGACAAATAAATGGCTCTGTCGGCCTCCGTAAATTCGTTGGCAATTACACTGGCCATGGTATTGGAGGGAGCAAAAATGTTGGTTGGGAGCCTGTTCGAATTCCCGATAACCATCGTTACGGCCATTGTTTCTCCCAATGCTCTTCCCAACGACAGTAACAGACCGGCAAAAAGCCCGGATTTTGTATAGGGAAGCGTTATATTCCTGATAACCTCATAACGGGTAGCTCCTAGGGAGTAGGCGCCCTCTTTAAGCGAAGAAGGTGTAAGCCTTATCAGTTCCCTTCCAAGAGATGCCGCGTAGGGAATGATCATAATGGCAAGCACCACTGATGCTGTAAAAATGCCCACTCCATACGGCGGCACACCAACTTTCGTTTCAATCACTCGTACTACAGGCACGAGCACTACCAATGCCCAAAACCCATAAATGACAGAAGGAACAGCAGCCACAAGCTCTACTACATTTTTCAAAAAGCCGGATATCCATCCCGAGGTTTTATATTCTCCGAGGTAGATCGCTATGGCATACGAAAAGGGAATGGATATGAGCAACGCTAAAAAAGAAGTAATTAATGTGCCAGCCAAAAACGGTAAACCACCATAAGTATCAGAGACGGGATCCCAGGTTCTTCCCCACAGAAAACCTATCCCCAGAGCCTTCATAGACGGTATGGAATGAATAGCGAGCGTGGCAAAAATGCCGAGCGCTATAACGACCATTGCAATAGCGGTCAGTAGCAGTGTTCTTTTGAATGCTGCTTCGGCTCTTAGTTTGCGTATTGAAAAAAATCGGGACATCTCCATAACTATATCTGCAATTGCCCGCATTGCCTGCGGCTATCTTATTTACTCTCGTGAAACCAGTGGAAGTGGCTATTGTAATACCGGTTTACCATTATAGGTTGCAGACTTGAGAATATTCTCAGCTACTGCCACTGCAGAAGCTGAAAGCGGAGCGTAATGTAGTGCCTCGCAAAACTTTTGACCGTCATGGATATTCCACCATAAAAGCTTTAGCAGTTTTGTTGCTCTGTCTTGTGAACGATTATTATAGCTCTGCTCCTTGTAAATAAGCGCCCAGGTAAATCCGCTAATAGGGTAACCGTCAGCAGCGTCTGTATTTGTCAGCGACACCTTCGAATCTTCAGGCAATTGAACATCGCTTGCTGCCTTTGTTGACTCAATGGAAGGGGTGATAAAATTGCCTGCCTTGTTCTGCACCTTTGCATAGGCCATATCGTTTTGAATAGCATAAGCAAGTTCCACATAGCCGATCGCTCCCGGCGTTTGCTTTACCAATCCTGCAACACCCTCGTTTCCTTTACCTCCTAATCCTACGGGCCAGTTAACAGACGATCCTTTTCCCGGACTTGTATTCCAGTCAGCACTTACTTTGGACAGATAGGTCGTGAATATATTTGTAGTACCACTTCCATCCGAACGGTGAGCAACCACAATTGGTGTTGAAGGGAGATGCACGCCACCGTTTGCTGCCGCAATTTGCGGATCGTTCCAAGTCTTTATCTTCCCAAGGAAAATATTAGCGATCACTTCCGGCGTTAGCTTCAATGTGCCTTTGAGACCCGGTAAATTATAACTGATCACTACAGCACCGGAGCACATAGGTATATGCAACACAGGTGCTCCTATTTGTTTCGTTTGTTCATCATTCAGCGGCGCATCAGAATCTCCAAAATCAACGGTCTTGTGCGTAAGTTGCTGAATGCCGCCACCGGAACCTATAGACTGGTAGTTCACCCGCAGACCGGTTTCCTTATTGTACTCAGCAAACTGCTTTGAAAAAAGCGGATACACAAAAGTGCTTCCTGCGCCAATAAGTGTGTTATCTCCCTCAGTGTCCACCTTGCCACTTTGTGAACCATCACCGCATGCAGCAAGCGAACAAGCCATAAACCCAAGGGCAGTAATCATCAGCATTTTAAAAGATGATCGTATCTGTTTCATTTCGTTTTCGTTTAATACTATTGTTGGTTATCTGTAGATATAGTAAAATGTTAGCCGGTAAACCATGTCGTAGTCCTGATTAGCGACGCCTGTGAGTCCGCTTTGATTACTGGTGTACCGATTGTACCATACATTGGGAATCAGGTGGACGTTTTTAACAGGAGTAAAGTCAAGACCGGCTGTAAAGAATAGTTCCTTATTGTTTGGTTCGTAAGCGTCGGTAAAACCTTTATAGGAAGCATATAAGCTGCTGTTGTAGTTCACGTCAGGGTTGTAATTATCCACTCTGGCAAAGAAATTCAGTTTATCTTTTATCAATCGCCCTCTCACGAAAGCTGACACGGCCACTGCGTTCGCAGACACAGTATCCTTTCCCAAAGAATTACTTCCTACCACATCTTCCTGTCCATGGTTAATGAAAGCTTCTACACCCACGGTAAATGCGGGAACGGTATAGGCCACAAAACCCTTTACCATATTTCGTGAGTGATGCCAGGACTGTGTTCTGTGGAGCCGTTGGTAGTCTGCATATAAATCAATTATCAATCTCTTATCGAGCAACTTTGCATACACATCTCCATAAAACCACTTGAAGCTATTGCTCTCCGGCTTTGCACCCGTCCCATTGCCCACCATCAGGTTGTAACCGAACTTCCCTTCTCTATCAAATTTTCCCTGCAGGGCTATGCCGAGATCATAGGAAGGCGTGCGGCGAATATCTGCCAGCCCCCGCTCAACGGCGCGATAACCCCAAACCGGTTCTGTAATTAAAGAAAAAGCCGGTGTAGCAGTCTGACCGATGACTAAGTCCGTTCCTTTCCAGATGTTTTTCCAGCGAAGGTTGGCGAGCTTAATGTAGACGCCTAACTTATTGTTGCTTAGGAGATCGCCTGTGGTTGCTCCGGAAGAAGTGGTCACGTTGTCTTCTCCCGCAAGGAGTACTTCGGCCGAAAATTTCGGGCTGATGTCATAGGTATAACCGAGGTACACCCGGCGTATCTGAAAGGCGTTTCTACCCTGTTCGATACCTGTGTATTGATTACTGCCTCCACGATTGAAAGAATCTGAATGTGCTTTGTAGTAGTAATCCCCAAAGGCATAGCCCCATAGCCTACCTGACGGCTTAAAAGTTGAATCGGCGGTTGTCTTTTCCTGGGCGGACGTCGATTGTGCAAAAGCGAATGCAGCAAAAAGGAGAGTGACACGAATGGTCTTATACATATTCCGGAACATAATTTCCGGTGCAAAGGACGATGTCTAATATTACCAAATTGTTATCGATACATTACCGATTTGTTACCAATTTGAAGCCTGGGCCTCCGGCACAATAATCATGTCTTCGCGATATGCCATTACCTTCCGATATCAGGCAAACGCGTTAGCACAGGGTTCCTACAGACAGAGGGTGTTTTTGAAAGTACACTACCTTTAATTATTATTTCGCTTTAATAAGTTGTTTATGAAAGCAAAAAATGCGCTACTCTTCCCTGCTATTCTGATGCTTGTTTATTGCGCAGGCTGTACCAATGGGCAAACTGCTTCTTCTGGAAAAACCAACATGAAGACTGCAGGTTCGCCACCCGTTGAAACGAAAGAACCAAACAGTGACTATAAGCCTGCATTCAGCGGGCAAACAAGGGTTGCAGGCGTAAAGACAACCACAGCGTATAAGGTAGAAAAGATAGCAGTGAAGCTTGGTCCTCCCTTTGCCATTGTTGCCATGCCGGATGGACGGTTGATGGTAACAATAAAGTCCGGTCACATGGAAATTCACGATACGGACGGGAAGCTGGTTACCCAAATTACCGGTTTACCGGAGGTGGCCTTCGGTGGACAAGGTGGATTGCTCGATGTGGCTTTCGATCCGGATTTTACGAGCAACAAAATGATGTATTGGAGTTACTCCGAGAAATACCAACAAGGTAGTCTGACAGCCGTTGCGAAAGGAAAGCTAAACGAAGCCACTGGTAAAGTGGAAAATGTTTCAGTCATATTTCGCGCCACACCTGCTACCAGCAGCAACTTACAATTTGGGTCAAGACTTGTGTTTGATAAAGATGGAAATCTGTTTATAAGTTTTGGTGAAAAGTTTACTCCTGAATACAGGGTGCAGGCGCAACAATTAAATTCCTATCTGGGCAAAATAGTGAAGATAACCACAGACGGCAAGCCAGCTACAGGAAACCCATTCCTCAATAAGCCTGGCACACTGCCTGAAATATTTTCTTACGGGCACCGCAATCCTGACGGTCTGGATATAAATCCTGTTACAGGCGAACTATGGGAATCCGAATTTGGCCCCCGCGGTGGTGATGAAATTAACATCATACATGCCGGTAAGAATTATGGATGGCCGGTTATTACTTATGGAAGAGAATATAGTGGTGAAAAGGTTGGCGAAGGTGTTCAACAGAAAACGGGAATGGAGCAACCAGTTTATTATTGGGATCCTGTGATATCGCCATGCGGTATTTGCTTTTATAAGGGTGATGCCATACGAGAATGGAAAAATAATTTATTGTTGCTGCCCTTAGCGGACAACATCTTGACCGGCTGGTGATTGAGCATAACAAAGTAGTTGGTGAAGAGAGACTGCTCACCGACAAAGATCAGCGGATCCGCGATGTGACTTATCTGAACAATAGGCTCTACGCCATCACTGACAATGGGGATATATATCGCATTGGCAAAAAGTAGTTAAGCACAGTCCTTTACGCTGAACCATTAAGATCGGATCATGAGGTTCCCCCATACTGTTTTGAAAATATATATTGAGATTCCCGGTTATTGTGCTGCTGAAGCCTTTTTATAAAGTCCTCAGTGAAGCCTTTATAAAAAGAACGGATCAAGAATTTCTTCCTCTTTCGACTAACAAAACTCTATGCCTAAAAACCTAATCCCCCAAATATTGACGTTGATCCCTAAAAACCTAATCCCCCAAAATTTGACGTTGATCCGTTGATCCTTGATCCCGTTGATCCCCATCCTGTTCGCTTTGGATGATGTAAACGTAGTAAGGCATAAAACAAAAAAACCTCACGTTAAGTGAGGTTTTTTGCGGACCGGACGGGACTCGAACCCGCGACCTCCGCCGTGACAGGGCGGCATTCTAACCAACTGAACTACCGATCCGTTTTCCCGTTGGGGATGCAAAGATAATGACAAAACTTTCAAAGGTGCAAATCTTCTTCTAAAAAAAATTCAAACCGTACTTTTGTCTTTCTAAACAATCTTTATGCAGTTTCTGGACTTTGAAAAACCACTGGAAGAGCTTTACACGCAGATGAATAAACTAAAAGATGTTCATGCGAAAAATCACCAGGTGGATGTTGGCAAAACAATAGAAGAACTGGAAGAGGCAATAGAGAAAACACGTTCCCAGATTTACACCAATCTTACTCCATGGCAAAGGGTGCAATTAAGTCGCCATCCTGAGCGTCCTTATACACTGTCTTATGTAGAAAAGATCTTTACCAACTTTACAGAACTGCATGGTGACCGCCAGGTGAAAGATGATAAAGCCATGGTTGGCGGTATGGCAGAAATAGATGGAATACCCGTTATGGTAATGGGACAGCAAAAAGGCGTGAACACCAAAATGCGCCAGATGCGCAACTTTGGCATGGCAAACCCTGAAGGCTACCGCAAGGCTTTACGCCTGATGAAAATGGCCGAAAAATTCAACCGGCCGGTCATCACGTTTATTGATACGCCGGGCGCTTTTCCGGGACTGGAAGCGGAAGAGCGCGGACAAGGGGAAGCCATAGCGAGAAACCTTTTTGAGATGATCAACCTCAGGGTTCCGGTTATTTGTGTAGTGATTGGGGAAGGTGCCTCAGGCGGAGCCCTTGGTATAGGTATTGGCGATAAGGTGGCAATGCTCGAAAATACCTGGTACACCGTTATTTCGCCCGAAAACTGCTCAACTATCCTGTGGCGTAGCTGGGACTATAAAGTACAGGCTGCAGAACAGTTGCGTCTGACATCAAAGGATATGAAGAACTTTGAGCTGGTAGACGATATTATTCCGGAACCTGTTGGCGGCGCCCACGCAAAACCTGAAGAAATGATGCAGACGCTGAAACAGTATTTGCTTCAATCTCTTCATGAACTTATGCCAGTAGCGGCTGAAATGAGGGTTGAACAGAGGATAGAGAAGTTTTCAAAAATGGGTTTTTACGAAGAAGTATAGTTGAATAAATATAAAGGAAAGAGAATGACAACACAATTCAGGGGTACAGGAGTAGCGCTCGCTACACCTTTTAAAATTGATGGCAGCATAGACTATAATGCGCTGGAAAAGCTAATTAACTATGTGATAAAGGGGGGCGTTAACTATCTGGTAGCGCTTGGCACGACTGCTGAAACACCAACACTGACACAGGAAGAGAAAAAGGAAGTCCTTTCTTTTGTGGTAAAGATCAACAACGGACGTGTTCCTGTAGTATGCGGCATAGGCGGCAATAATACAGCGGAAGTAGTAGCCCAGTTTCAGGAGTTTGATCTAAGCGGTGTAGACGGTATCCTAAGCGTTGCACCATATTATAATAAACCGACACAGGAGGGAATTTACCAGCATTTTAAGGCAATTGCCGAAGCCACCGACAAAGAGATCATTCTTTACAACGTGCCGGGAAGAACGTCTTCAAACATCCTTCCTGCTACTGCCATTCGACTGGCAACAGAGTTTAAACACATAGTGGCCATAAAGGAAGCAAGCGGCAATATTCCGCAGGCCATGGAGCTGATACATGAGAAGCCGGATCATTTCACAGTACTTTCAGGTGATGATGACCTTGTCCTCTCACAGATCGCTATTGGCTTTGAAGGGGTTATTTCTGTAGCTGCGAACTGTTTCACCAAAGACTTTACCTATATGGTAAATGCTGCTCTGGTTAACAAGTTTGACAAGGCGCGGGATATTCAGTACAAGTTGCTGACCGGAATCCGCCTGCTGTTTACGGAAGGCAACCCTGCGGGAGTAAAATGCTTTTTAAATGCGATGGATGTGTGCGAAAATACACTTCGCCTTCCTCTGGTACCTGTGTCTGCCAGTACGAAGCTCAAAATCTTCGATTTTGCTAAGACAATCTAACTATTCTTTTAACAGCTGAAGGGGCAAGGTAAACATTATTATTTAACTCAATAATAGCAGCGATTCCGTACCTTTGCACCTTCGAAAAAAAATTAAAATTGTATCATAATCATGAGTACTGCAACTCGTAATCAAATTGACTTCAAGCTGCCAAACAAAGTAAAGGACATGAGCCTTGCAGAATGGGGTCGTAAAGAGATAAAGCTTGCTGAGGCCGAAATGCCGGGGCTGATGGCTATCCGCGCCGAGTACGGACCTAAGAAGCCACTGAAAGGAGCTCGCATCGCAGGCTGCCTGCACATGACCATCCAAACGGCTGTGTTGATTGAAACACTGGTAGAATTGGGTGCGGAAGTTCGCTGGAGCTCTTGCAACATTTTCTCCACGCAAGACCATGCGGCAGCTGCTATTGCTGCTGCGGGCATCGGTGTATTTGCATGGAAGGGACAATCGCTGGCCGAAGCAGACTGGTGCATTGAACAGACTTTATTCTTCGGAAGCGAAGATCGTCCATTGAATATGATCCTTGACGATGGCGGCGACCTGACTAATATGGTGCTGGACAACTATACAGAACTGGTGCAGCACATAAAGGGAATTAGTGAAGAGACTACCACAGGCGTTCACCGTCTTTATGAAAGAATGCAGAAAGGCACCTTGCCAATTCCTGCTATCAACGTAAATGACTCGGTTACGAAATCTAAATTCGACAACAAATACGGCTGTAAAGAGTCTCTGGTGGATGCGATCCGTCGTGCTACCGATGTGATGATGGCTGGTAAAGTGGCCGTTGTTGGGGGTTATGGTGATGTAGGTAAAGGTTCCGCAGAATCTCTTCGTGGAGCCGGTGCCCGTGTTATTGTAACGGAGATTGATCCGATTTGTGCTTTGCAGGCTGCAATGGATGGCTTCGAAGTGAAGAAGATGAAAGATGCCGTGAAAGAAGCTGACATTATCGTTACCGCTTCCGGCTGCCGTGATCTGATAACCGGGGAGCACTTCAAACTAATGAAGGACAAAGCGATCGTTTGTAATATCGGGCACTTCGATATTGAAATTGATGTTGCATGGCTGAACGATAACTACGGTCAAACAAAAGATACCGTTAAGCCACAAGTGGACATGTACACAATAGATGGGAAAGACATTATTTTGCTTGCTGAAGGTCGCCTCGTGAATCTTGGCTGCGCTACCGGCCACCCAAGCTTTGTGATGAGCAACTCATTCTCCAACCAGACGCTCGCACAAATAGAACTTTGGACTAATAATGCCAACTACGAGAACAAAGTATATGTGCTTCCAAAACATCTGGATGAGAAAGTAGCACGTTTGCACCTTGCGAAGATCGGTGTGCAATTAGATGAATTAACTGATCTCCAATCTGACTACCTCGGCATTCCAAAGAATGGTCCGTTTAAGCCGGAACATTATCGTTATTAATAGGATACTTTCCGAAATAGCTGAGAGACTGCATCAGGTTTTATGCAGTCTCCTTTTTTTGCGGCTAATGCTGTATGATTATTTTTTGAATGACACCACGGCTGTCTCGCAAAGTAGCTTTAAGAAAGTAAATGCCGTCGGCAAGCGCCCGTACTGAAATTGTCTTATAGGGACTGTTTATACTCATCACGCGCTGCCCGTTTGCATTGAATATCTCCACTCTTATTATCGCTAATGTACCGCCTTCTATATTTATATAATCTGATGCCGGCATTGGAGTTACTTTGAATGCAGCGCTTGCTTCCAGATTTCTGACTGATGTAGAAATGCCACCGTTATCACAATCATTATTTACAAGTTTTATAGAATATTGTTCGTCTGAATAGCAACGTAATGCTCCGGCGCTTTGATAATTGTCGCTAGCCAAACTTGCACAGTCTACTACACAAAGCGGCAGTAATCCTGAGTATACCGCTCCGATCCTTTCTGCATAAGCACCAAGCTGAGCTGTCCCCCAGTTCAGCTCTATTTGATTGGTTTTGGGAAAACTTTTTGTATAGAATGTTTTAAGCATTGCAGTATCATATTGAACCATTCTTATCGAATCAATAATGAAGCAAAAGGTACTGTCGCCCAGGTTTTGATTAATGTAGTTCGTTCCTCCTCCCGCTTCCAGCAATGGCAGACAAACCGTGTCCCCTTCCTGAGCATTAAAAACGTACAATGGTGTAAAGCGATTAAATGTGGCATTATAAACGAAGACAGTGTCTGCAGTTCCATATAAATACAGGCTTTCCAAATCATGCACCCTCAAACCATAGCTGAATTCTGGCTCCTTTACGAGGGCTTCCTGCCTTACGCGCTTTGCGTTCCTATTTTGAATGACCGTATCCCCTGTCACGTAGCTATGAAACGATCCATAGTTCATTTCATGATACCAGCTTGCACTGTCGCTTACAGGGAAAGCATTCTGCGCGAAAGCCCATTGAGTAATAAAAAGGGCGAAGAAAAGAAGCGGTAGGTTCTTCATGGCGGCAATTTTATTTATTAAAATTAATAAAATCACTTACCTGCCACTGTCACAGTTGTGTTACAAAAACCAGTAAGCACTTACCTGCACTAATATCCCGATAATATACCCCAGCCATATCTCGGCGTTCGTATGTGCCCCCAGAATCATTCGCGAAGTACCTATTATTCCGGCAATAATTAATGCAATAAAAAAGGGCAGTACCATATTCACCGGGCTGATAAACATTAATACCAACAAGATACCCAGCATACTTCCCGCAGCTGCGGTATGCATGCTGATCTTAACGAAAATATTAATCATAAACACAGCGATCACTCCCCAGAAGCTGCCAAGCAACAGAATACGCAACAATAAAGGCGCATTGATACTTTTAAACACACTATATGCCCAAAAATAAAAGATCATTGTAGCAAGCAAAGGGATGATCCGGTCTTTGGTATTAGTCATTTGAATGCTTTCAATAAAGCCGAGGGCTTTCATCAGAAGGGTTGCAATAAGCGGAAAGAAAAGAGTGTTAAGAATAATGGGCAAAAGCATTTTCCCAAAAGCACCACTGTTTACGCCGGCGAAGCTTGTAGGCGAAAGATTGTAAAGCACAATGGCCATTACGGTTGGCATGAATACAGGGTGTAAAAGATAGCTTGCAGCCGTAGCAAGTATGCGCAACAACTTCGATTGTTGCTTTTCTGTCGTTTCTGTTGCTTTGGAAATCGTTTGCATATTGTTTTGCTGTGGTCTAATCTTCTAAATTTTGGGCAAGCCATTTACCAATCTCTTCGATACTCATCTCTTTGCGCTTCGCATAATCTTCGAGCTGATCCTTCATGATCTTCCCTACACCAAAATAGGTGCTTTGCGGATGGGAAAAATACCAGCCACAAACGGACGATGCAGGATGCATTGCCAAATGGTCTGTAAGCACTATCCCGGCATTTTCCGTTGCTTTCAAAAGATCGAATAGCTTAAATTTTTCGGTATGGTCAGGGCATGCGGGATAGCCTGGCGCAGGACGAATGCCCTGATATTTTTCCTTAATCAGCTCTTCCTTGCTTAGCTCCTCCTCTTTTGCATAACCCCAGAACTCTGTTCTGGTGCGGTGATGTAATACTTCAGCAAAGGCCTCGGCCAGTCTGTCTGCCATTGCCTGCAACATGATCTTATTATAGTCGTCGTGGTCCTGGATAAAGCGCTGAAGATGCGGCTCTATACCATGAACCGAAACGGCAAATGCCCCCATGTAGTCTGTAGCGCCGGGCTTTATAAAGTCTGCCAGTGAAAAGCTTGGCTGTCCGGCTGCCTTCTTAATCTGCTGTCGTAAGCTCTCCAGGCTTTTCAGTTCCTTTCCGGCCTCGTCTTTAACTACAATTGTATCGGGCGCTGTTCTTTCGACTTCCCAGAATCCAACTACGCCGTTTGCTGTCAACCAATGCTCCTCAATAATTTTATCAAGCATGGCATTGGCGTCATTAAATAGTTTGGTGGCTTCAACCCCAACGATTGCATCACTAAGGATATCGGGATACTTGCCATGCATTTCCCAGGCAATAAAAAATGGCGACCAGTCTATGTATTCGCGGAGTTCGTTAAGGTCATAGTCCTTAAAAACCCTTGTACCGGTAAAATTCGGTTTAGGGGGGACATAACCTGCCCACTCTATGTTTACAGGGTTTTGCTGCGCGTCTTTATAGGAAATATATTGCTTAATGCCCTTCTTCTTTTGGAAGTCAGCCCGCAACTTTTCATATTCTTTTTCGACGCCTGCTAGGAAAGGCATCTTTTGATCTTTATTTAAAAGATTGCTCACTATACTGACGCTGCGACTTGCATCCAGCACATATACCACACCATTATCATATTGGGGGGCAATCTTAATGGCCGTGTGCATTCTGGAAGTTGTAGCACCACCAATAAGGAGGGGAAGCGTGATATTCCGTCGCTTCATTTCTTTTGCCACATGCACCATTTCATCAAGAGAAGGAGTGATAAGGCCACTAAGCCCGATCATATCTACATTCTCCCGGAGTGCAGTCTCCAGTATTTTATCAGCAGGCACCATTACACCGAGGTCAATGATCTCATAACCATTGCACCCTAACACCACACCTACGATATTCTTTCCAATATCATGCACGTCCCCCTTTACTGTCGCAAGGAGGATTCTGGGAGCATTATCATTGTCGGCAGTGGGGTTGTTTTTCTTTTCTTCCTCAATAAACGGAAAGAGATAAGCCACACTTTTCTTCATCACTCTTGCACTCTTCACTACCTGTGGCAGGAACATTTTGCCGCTACCGAAAAGATCACCTACTACATTCATTCCATCCATCAGCGGCCCTTCAATAACCTCTAATGGCTTCGGGTATTTTAATCTTGCCTCTTCAGTGTCCTCATCTATATAGTCTGTAATTCCGTTTACCAGTGCATGTTTCAACCGTTCTTCCACCGATGCGCCTCTCCATGCTTCATCTTTCTTTTCTTCTTTGCCTTTCGCCTTTACGGTTTCT
>DATJDP010000211.1:0-21464 GCA_035497355.1 Flavipsychrobacter sp. | reverse complement strand
TCCTTCGAAGACCTGCGCTTCTCCGGTTACCCGGTAACTATGCTCTCCTGTCTTTTCGACGCGTACATTTCTGAACCGCTTGTTGTTATAAACCTTTGTAGCTGTATCCGTCGTAGCCTCAGGAAACATTGCCGTGTCTGTTGCAGGACTGATGATCTGAGGCGATTGATGTAAAGGTGTATCTGCGACCGACAGGCTATCCTCCTGCCGTTGATTGTGAACGTCGGTATTATTGCAGCCCAAAAAGATAAGCACACAAAATGGCAGAAGATATTTCATCGTAACGATTTGTATACTGTATGTTCAAAAAGTATTCCCACGGAATTAAATGGGTTAAAACGATGCTTTATAACGACTTGATATCTTCGGCCACCAGGGAAAGATCGTTGTTCATTTGATGGCCTCCCCGAAGTATTTCACGAAAGCTGGCGCGGGGAAGCTTTTGCCTGTAAACCGAGAGGTGAGAAAATGGCGCTTCTTCATCATCACGGCAGTGGTAGAAAAAAACCGGAATTCCTTTTGGCAGCTTCTCTGCAAAATCTTCTTGCAGCTTAAAGCCGGCTTTCCACGCTTCATCTCCATGCCAGAACGGTGTAGCGATAAGGAAGATTCCTGCGATCCTGTTTTCGGGGCTGTTTTCAGAAAGGTATTTCAGCAGCAGCGAAGCGCCAAAAGAATGCGCAACTATAAAAAGGTTATCGCCGCTGGCTGCTATTTTCTCCGCAAGCTGTTTCGTCCATCCGAAATCCGGCGCATTTTCATTGGAGTTAATACGTGGATATTTTACATCGTAGCCTTTCCCCAGTGCCTCCTGCAGCGAAGATGCGAGCGCAGCGTCCGCCTCGTAACCTCCATTACCACCGCCTTGAATAAATAGTACCTGCCTGCTCATGAAAGCCGTCTTTTGTCCAAAGTGTCTTTTTTTTATGTGCTTCGCAATATCTTTTCCATCTTCCTTCCTTTCGCCAGTTCGTCTACCAATTTGTCTAAATACCTCACCCGCCGTGTCAGATTATTTTCGATTTCTTCTATCCTGTAGCCACAGATCATACCGGTAATCAAGTGTGCATTCGGGTTTAGTGAAGCGCGTTGAAAGAACGTCTCGAACGTTACTTTTTCTTTGATCAGCTCTTGTATTTTTTTGCTGTTGTAACCCGTCAACCAGGTGATGACCTGATCTAACTCTTCTTTTGTTCTATCCTTCTTTTGCACTTTTGTCAGATACAGAGGATAGACAGAAGCAAAAGTCATCTTTGCAAATCGTTCGTTATGTGCGGTAGTATCCTTCATAAGCGGAATTTGTTTACTTCTGATTGTCCCTGAGTGTGAGCTTCATCATCACATCCGTCTGCTCGTCATTGCCCAACATGAAGCTGTGCTTGTCAAACGCTGCAAAGCCATTTTTCTTATAAAAACGAATCGCTCTTAAGTTGTGCTCCCAAACGCCTAACCATATATAGTCAGCATTCTTTTCCCAGGCTATTTGTTGTGCCTTTTCATAAAGCAGTTGTCCTATCGATTTGCCATAGAATTGCCGCAGCACATAGATCCTTTCTATTTCCAGGGCCTTGTCGTCTTTTATATCCGTTTGAGATTGTCCAAAGTTTACCTTCAGGTAGCCAATCACACCGCCGTCCAGTAGGGCAAAATAGAATTCAGAATGCTCATCGTTCAGTTCTTCAGTAAGCTTTTCAACAGAAAGGCTTTCCCGCAGATATTGCTGCATGTTTTCTTCTGTATTCTCTGCAGCGAACGCCTCGAAAAAGGTACCCCTGCTAATCTGCTGCAGTTGTTCAACCTCATCTGGTGTTACTTTCTTTATCTCGATCTTTTCCATAGGCGAATGAATACCAAAGGGCGAAGCGTATTGGATAAGCGTATAAAAAAGCGGCTTCATCCGTACGCAAACTCTGCTCTTTGCACTCTATTTCGTAGTCTCGCTATTTAGTTGCTTGCCCAACTTTTCATATTCGATGTCGTTGGGCTCCCAAAGTTCTATCTTGTTTCCTTCTGCATCGAGAATATGAACAAATTTTCCGTAGTCATAAGTTTCGATGGCGTCCAGAACTGTTACACCTTCTTCTTTTAGTTCTTTCACCAGTGCTTCCAGATCTGCAACTCTGTAATTGACCATGAAATCTTTGGTAGAAGGCTCAAAATATTTTGTGTTTTCCTTGAAAGGGCTCCATGTGGTAAACCCCTTTTTAGTGCTATCTGCACCCTGGCGCCATTCAAAGACGGCCCCATAGTCGTTAGTATTCAGTCCAAGGTGTTTTTGATACCACTCGCGCATTTTATCTGGGTCTTTGCATTTGAAGAAAATGCCGCCTACACCTGTTACTTTTTTCATAGTCGTTTGTGTATTTGATTGATCTGAAATTACGTTCTTAAACGTAAAGCCCAGGCAGAATGAGGTGGGTATGAGCAAAATTAGTAATGAAGTCTTTTTCATTTTTATACGAATTTGTCTGGCAGTCACCACTTGCTGTCTGGCATGCGTTAAGTTTGTAAATATCCGAATTATAATGAAGTGAGGATAGGGGGAAATTGGACCATTCCCAGACAACTTCTCCTTTTATTTGAAGTACAGCAGACGGCTACAATGAAAGAAGGCGCCACTGTTTCAAAGGATGATCGCATCGTCCGGATGCTCTATTTCGGGGTAAGGTTTGTTTTTGTCAACGCGGACACGGAATGGTCCCCTGTAGTTCATCGCCACAATATTGTTTTTCTCTTTTAAGTTATTAAATGCCCTAAAAATTGAAGACAATGGCGTGCAAAATTGTGCCGCTACACGGCAGGGTTCGCTCCGTTCACAGGTATGGAAATGTTTTGGATCAGGAGGCTTTTTTGTGAAGACTGGCTTTCAATTGCTCCATAAGGTCCACTGTTTTTGTTTTGGTAGCTTTTACCTTCGGTGCAGCAATTTTTTTACCTTTTGATTTTGCTTCGATCAGCTTTAGCAGCTCCTTATCATAAGTGTCTTTGTACTTGCTGATGTCAAACTTTTTGGGAGTCAGCTGATCAATGAGGGCCTCTGCCATTTTTAGTTCGGCAGGCTTTATTTCCATCTTCGCTGAAGGAAGGTCGAGTTCTTTGGTGTCGCGTATCTCTTCTGCAAAGCGTAGCTTCATCAGCATCAGCATTTCGTCCTGCGCTCTCAGTATGCAAAGGTTTTCACGGCTTCTCATCACGAACCTTCCCACTGCCACCTTTCCGGTATCTTTCAGTGCTTCCCGCAGTAACGCATAGGCGCGCTCACCACCCTTTGCCGGCTCCATATAGTACGGTGTGTCAAAAAACGTGGGATCTATCATCGCTTCTTCCGCAAACTCTTCAATTTCTATCATCTTGCTTTTCTTTGGACTTGCTTTTTCGAAGTCGTCATCTGTAAGCACTACATAGTCGCCGTCCTGTTTGTAGCCTTTCACCACATCGCTCCAAGGCACTTCTTTGCCCGTATCAGCGTTCACCCTCTGGTATTTAACGTTTGCATGATCTCGCTTATCCAGCATATCAAGATCAAGATGAGCACTTTCTGTGGCGCTAAACAACTTGATTGGAATGTTTACTAATCCAAAAGCTATTGACCCTGACCATATTGACCTCATATACTTCTTTTTAAAAAGGAATGTTGTAAAAAATGTGCCGCTGGTTGTTAAAACTGAGGAGTTGGGAGTATGAAGAACATGGCTCAGTCAGAACGTAGATTTTTCTGATAGATCAAAGGTCAAAAAGGCAGAGTATTTATCGCCGGCAGTGGTTTAAACGGTACTGATCTTGAAATAAGAGGGATTCCTTCCAACTCCAATAGCTTTTCTTTCGCACACCGTCTGCCTTCACTCAACATCCTTGTGCCTTGAGGTAATTGCCTAAGCAGCGGAGTCAATTACCTTCCGGTAGAAGAAAAACCCTTTAGGGAAAACAGATTTTCCCAAAGACTGGAAGCGCAACCTTTAAGGAGAAACCCAGAGCCTAAGGCGAAACGGAAAAAGCAAACAGGGATAGACTTTTCCCAGATAGATATGGAGACAAGTCGTACAGATGTTGAGAGAAGGCACATGGGAGTCGGGAGCATCCTTATTGGAATCGGGTTCAGACGTCTTTTCGCTAATCCTGTGGCAGTAAGATTACCTGGTTTCCAACCATTTATAGTTATATATACATCTCGGTCTACATCTTTACTCAACCTCCATTTGTGGCTGGACGCTGACTTTTATCGTAACCCGAAGTACCAATTGCTCTATTCCTGTTACATTACGAAAGGCGTTATTACAATGAATAAGATAGAAACAAGTGAATCTGGCACCAAGAGACTAGCGATGTAACGGAACTCTGTGTATGCTCACTGTAAGACATAAAAAAACCGCCCGATTGGGCGGCTCTTCTAATATTTGATATCTCTAATGCTCTATAACATAGACATCTTCATTGTCTTTTTTCATTTTGTAGCGTTCGCGTGCATACTGCTCCAACCGTACAGGGTTGGTAGTTAACTCGCGATACTCATTTTCCATTCGTCCAATCTCAGAATTGAGATAGGCAATATTCCTTTCCACGTCACGAAGATCTTTTTTCCTTTCTTGCTGCGACGACCAGTTATTCTGATCAAAGAAGACCATCCAAACTAAGAATGCAAGTCCTGTGAGCAGGAATTTATTGGTAAGCAGTTTCAATGCGCCTTTCATAGTAAGATTTTACGAAACTAAGTTATGATAGTTCAGCTTATTATGCAATGAAATTACTTTCCAAATTTTAAGGTGTTGCCCGGATAGTAAGCGTTGAGTCCCAGCTCTTCTTCTATTCTTAAGAGCTGATTATATTTCGCCATACGGTCAGAGCGGGAAGCCGAACCGGTTTTGATCTGTCCGCAGTTCAGCGCTACTGCAAGGTCTGCAATAGTTGCATCTTCCGTTTCTCCCGAGCGGTGGCTCATGATGGTATTGTAGCTATTGTGCTGCGCCATTGTCACCGCATCAATTGTTTCCGAAAGAGAGCCAATCTGATTCACCTTTACCAGCAGTGCATTGGCTATGTTTTCGCTGATACCCTTCTGCAGACGCTTTACGTTTGTTACAAAAAGGTCGTCTCCTACCAGCTGTACCTTGTTTCCCACGGCTTCTGTAAGCATTTTCCAGCCTTTCCAGTCGTCTTCTGCCATACCGTCTTCGATGCTTACGATTGGGTATTTTTTGCACCAGTTTGCCCAGAATTCAACAAGTTCTTCGCTACTCATTTTAGCGCCTGTAGATTTGTGAAACACATAGTTTTTGCCCTTGTCGTCATATAGCTCGCTGATGGCGGCGTCCATGGCAATAGCTACTTGCTCGCCAGGCTTGTATCCCGCTTTTTCAATCGCTTTCAATACCGTTTCAATTGCCTCTTCATTGCTTTGAATGTCTGGCGCAAAACCACCCTCGTCACCCACGTTGGTAGAATAGCCTTTATCTTTTAAAACAGACTTCAGGTGGTGGAATATCTCTACTCCCCAGCGCAATCCTTCACTGAAAGAGGAGGCACCGACAGGCATTACCATAAATTCCTGGAAGTCTATCTTATTATCCGCATGTGCACCGCCGTTCAGGATGTTCATCATTGGCACAGGAAGTGTTCTTGCATTGGAGCCGCCAACGTAGCGATACAGCGAAAGCCCTGTGGCTTGTGCTGCAGCTTTAGAGACTGCAAGGCTAACAGCAAGGATAGCATTAGCGCCGATCTTTCCTTTGTTTTCCGTACCATCTATAGCAAGCATAGTCTGGTCAATGCCCCGCTGATCGGTAATGTCCCAGCCGTAAAGCTCTTCAGAAAGGGAGTCATTCACATTTTCCACTGCCTTCATCACACCTTTTCCCAAATAGACCTTTTTGTCGTTATCACGCAATTCCACTGCTTCGTGTTTGCCTGTAGAAGCCCCTGAAGGAACGGCGGCGCGGCCCATATGTCCATCGCTCGTAAATACATCAACTTCTACTGTAGGATTGCCGCGTGAATCAAGTATCTGGCGGGCAAGAATGTTGGAAATGAAACTCATGTTATGATTGATTTGTTATTGGCTTATTAAAATAATAAAGGCTATTTCCCGTTGTGCGCAAAGGTAATATGCAACGGGGAAATAAATGAGGTGAAGCATAGAAACCAAAAGGCTCGTCCAGAGGCGAGCTTTTTAGTGTTTGCTATTAAATACGAATTAATGAACGATAGCTTTTGCTATGCCGTAGTTGTCGTCGGTTGAAACGCGGACAATATACATTCCTGAAGAAAGATTCCGCGGATGAAGCATAACACGATTAGAGCCGCTTACGGCGTTTGTACTTGTCCTGTATGTTTCGCGGCCGGTAAGATCGTACACCGAAACAGTAACTGCCGTTGCCTTGGTTATGGTAAAACCAACGTCTATTCCGGAGCTTGTAGCAGCACCAAACACCATAACAGGCAGTTGCTTTTGCCTCTGAATACTTGAAACGCTGTTTACCCCGGTTGAAAATTGCCATACCGTAGTGTCGTATATGCCAGAGGATTTGTAACCCGCAGTATCGAACGCATTACTATCAACCAGTAAGTAGTAGGAACTATTTGATGAAAGTCCAAGATTGGAAATTGTAACAACATTGCCATTTATCGCAACATCAGACGAACTTACAGGAATTGTGTTGGTAGTCTGAGTCGAAACATCTTTTATCACTATATCTCCGGTTCCTTTTTGAACCTGTTTACTAAAGGTCATAACCAGATTGGAATGGGGTTCAATGCCGGTTGAATTATTGGAAGGAGAAAGCGCAATTATGGATGGGTAGGGCGTGTTCGGAAGGGCTGTGAAAAGTACGCCTAGGCTGTCAACAGCCAAACCATGGTCAGAACCCGTGGCATCCTGATCGAACCACAAAAGGGTAATAGTGGCGTTAGGTAGGATCATTGCACTAATTGTATAGGATAGTACCGTCGAATTTGCGGGATCATTGCCATCTAAAACTCCCGGAGGAGCGGAGGTGTTTATAGCAGTTGCATAAAGATCACGAACAGGCGTAAAACCATAGACTGTGGTGTCTATGTGGGTGGCGGTAGTACTGTAGTAAAATTGAAGTGAATCTGTAGTGGAAGTGCCCATCCTCCATTGTTCTGCCTTATAAGTAACGGTTATGGCCGTTAGCGTAGTACCGGTATTGTTGGTAAAAACAGCTCCATAAATAGGCTTTACTGATGAGGAGGATAGAGATCCCAGAGCGCGTTCGGCAGATCCACTTGCTCCGAAACTGTACGTATCGCCATTGTTATCGCTACCATTTCCACCACGATATTTTCCATCAGCTGCGCTTCCCGATCCTCTTTCTGCAATCGCCCATCCCGCGGGAAGAGTTGTATTGTAGGGAAAGGATGTAGATGTAGCAAGTGTATTAAAATCCTGGGTGTACAAAAGCGAAGTTGGCGTTACAGAAATAGTTTGTGCGATGGCGCTGTGCGTGATCATCGCTAAGGTTAACAGTAAAGCTATTCTTTTCATAAGGGAGTATTTAGAAGCAAATATCATATATATTACCGGTAAGAGTTAATAATAGGATTAAGCAATTGTCGAAGAGCCTTAGCTCTCATAGCTAAGGCTTCTAAATTAAACGATGTTTCTACTGTATGTCGAGTGCGGGATTGCGAAGCTTTAACTCATTTCCCTGGGAGTACGGAGTAGCAATGCCGGTAACATTGTGCGTTCCTGTTGGTAGCGGATCGCCGGAAAAACTTGCTGTGGCAGACGTATAAAGGGATATAGTGCCGGTGCCGTCTGCAAGGGTTTTATTGCCACTGTAGCTGCCGCTTCCCAATATCGTTGCGTTGATAATCTTGACGAGCGTAGATTCGTATTCCGAAAAGTCTGCATTGAGCTGCGCGATAGTAAGGACTGTAGGAGTCACAGATTTATTACTGCCTACCTTAGATATCTTCGATGCTGAAAGGCCAGTTAGCTCCATTAAGGAACCTGAGCCAGTTGCCGGATAAAGTTCCAATCTTCCTCCCGCCAGGTTAATCAACAAGGAGTCGCCCAATTTATAAGTACTGCTTCCCGGTATATAAAGCACTACTCCTTTTCTGCTCGCATCTTCAATGACAAAGTTCCCGGAAGGGACGTTCTTATTATTGATATCGGAAATGACGACACCTGTTATCTGGGCAGCTGGCAGACTGAACGAGCCGGAGCCGGGATACATTTTTCTCATGCTGTCAATGGAAATAAGGGTTGGTGCGGGCGGCTCTGTACCAACGCATCTAACACCGGAGAGTTGCAGGTCGCTGGTGTCGCGGATCACAAGCTGAGGCGTTGCGTTGAAACAGGTGTACAATGCAATGATTTTTCCCTTTCCTTTTGGTACATGCATACCGTGGAAATCGGCAAAGTTGCTCGTGCGAATTACGATCTTATTGCCGGAGCAGTCTTCCAATGTGATATTAGAGGCGGTTAGAGAATCGGAATAGGTCTTGGCGGTGTCGGCTGCTACAACTTGTACATTGTCTATTGTTACCAGCCGACCCAGCATGCTGACATTCACTGCTTTTAAAGCCGAAAGATCAGTGAAGCTGGTCATTGATACAGCGTTAGGATAGTTCGCGCCTACTATATAATTATCCGCTGTGGGGCCAGGAATATTATTGACAGCGCCAGTATAATCGGGAGCATAACCAAGCTGTGGAAATTTTGAATACAAGCCATAATACAGTCCTTTCAAACGAACATATACTTTTCGTCCAACAGGATATTTGGTATAAAGGCTATATGCATCAATCAGAATACTGATGCCTCCTGTAGAGTCCTCAATATTGATTTGCTTGTAAAGATTGCCGCTGCGGTCGTCGGCGTTTACAATGCCATATATCGTCCAGTCGCTGTCTATACGTTGCGTCGTATTGCCTATCCCGGCTTTAAGCTGAGCGATCGTAATATTTACAGGAATATTAGGATCGACACTTGATATGTCAGGGGGCGCATTAAAACCTTTTTTCAGGCAAGAGCTTAATGCAATGACCGCTATTGATAAAACGAGGGTTAAGTTTCTCATAAATGAATTCTAATAAAAGAGGATGTTTAAAAGCTTTTAGAATCGTAATGACAAATTGATAAAGTAGTTTCTGCCAAAGGCATAGAAGTATTTGGAAGCAAACTTGTCTGCATTGCCCGCTGCATAGTCATAACGCAGGTTTTCATAGCCACCGGTGCGCAGGTTTTTGTTGTCCAGCAGATTAGAGATTCCGATGTTTAATCCCAGATAGGTATTCCGTGGGAATGCCTTTACATACTTGCTCAACAGCCACGACTTGTAAAAAGAGAAGTCAACAGTGAAGGCAGGATCAAATTTTTCCTGGTTTAGAATCTCGTTCCATTGTTCACTGCCTACGGGCACCAGTTCGGTTGCCTGAACAGTGCGACGAGTTGCAGCTATATCGATGTAGTTGCGATCGAAATAGTTGAAGTTCAGATTCGCCATCCAGTACTGTTTGGAGCGATAGTTCATAGCCAGCGAGTAAGCACTTTGCGGACCTACACCCAGATAATAGTCTTTAATGTAAACATCTTCGTTCTCTGCCGCATCGACGGTGTTTTCATAATGTCTGGTCACTTTGGGATTGTTGGTATAAAAGGACTGACCGATGGCGGCTATTGCGGCAGCAGAGAAGGCTGGGGTGAACTTATATTCAAACGCCAGCTCCGTCCCGATATTGCGCGTGTCCATGTGCTGCAATACATAATCCACCATAGCGTTTGAAGTGCCGGTGCCTGTGTAGAAAAAGCGCTGGACATCAGCCTGATCTTTCATATCGGTAGCATAGCCAACTACCCGCACATTGGCCCGTGGAGAGCGGTGTAAATATCCGCCTTCAACGCTTTGGTATTTCTCGGTAGTGGGGTCTTCCACTACTGCATTTCTTGAGCGTGCAGAAAAATAAGTTGCGTCCACGTTTGGTGCATTAGAGGCCATTCCTGCATTGACGAAAAGGTAGTTACGTCCATTAAACTTATAAGTTATTCCCCCTTTCAGGCCGTACAAACTGAAGTTCTGCTTTTCTCCCTTCCCGAGCGATTCGTTAGCTGTAGCATACAGGCCATTTCTGTACAGGCCTTCCCGTTGAAAGGAGTTGAAACCATAGTTAGCCGAAAGGAAGAAATCGACCTTGTTGTAGCTGAAAATCGCTTGTCCCCACCACCATGCTTTTGTAAAGCGGATGATATAATCGTATAGGTATTTATCACCTTTTTTAATCAATTGGTTAGGATGGTTAATGTCATTTTGGTTAAGGGTGGTGGTACCCGCAAAATTTCTTTCTGTGAAGGAGTTGACATTGAGAAAGAAGTCGCCGCCAAGCAGATCATTCATATCGCGGTAGCTCTCTGTTTTTTGACTGATGTAGTTAGCGCCGGTATACAGTGTCAGGTGGCTGCTAATTGCTTTTTGTAAGCTGGTGCTAACCGTCCATTTTTTAATATCGTCTACATCGTCCCCTATTACATAGAGCGATCGCTTTCCCGAGGATGAAGATGGAGTGCCATCAGCATTGGGAATGGCAATGATATTGAGTGAATTCGTATGATATAAATCCTCCCAGTTGATCTGAGGGTTGGCGATGAAGGCCTCGCGGTTGGCCTCTGCTGCAGCCGGATTGGCTGTAGCGCCTAAAAGATAGTAGCCTGGTAGTTTTTTGTAGTAATCCGGGCGCGGGTCTGTTGCATTATACCAGTCTAGCGAAGAGTTTTCGTTCTTACCGAATTGGTAGCTTGCAATAGTATTCCAGCGGAAAGTATTGTCAGGAGTATATTCATAATTCAACATTGTGATCGGCTGATAGAGATTGGCCACTTTTGCATTGCGCTTTTTCCCGTTCAGATAGCCCCAGTTAGGATTATAAAAGTTAGAGCCGGCCAGATTGTACGCTTCCTGGTAGGTACCTGCCATTTTACCACGCTGTGTGGGAGCACCAAACGTGGTAAGACTGATAGTATGCTTCATTCCAATCCTTTTAGAAAGAGCAGCGTAGTAAGAATAGCCATCGTAAAATGTTCCGGGTACGTATCCTTCCTTTGCCCAGCGCCTGGAGAAGGAAAGAGCGTAGGCCCAGCCTTTTTTACTGATTCCGCTGCTGTGTGTCAGCATCAGGCGATTGCGATAAGTGCGGTTAGTAAGCGAATAGGTGGCGCGCGTTTGTTTGCGCTGGCTTGCGGCTGTGGCATCTAAGTAAACACTACCGTTCACACCGCCAAAAGCATAATCGGCAGGCTGTAGTCCATAAGCGCTGTTTCTGTTGCGGAATACATCGTTCAGTCCACCCCATTGGTTCCATGCAGGGTCTCCTGTTTCAATGTCATTAACCGGCATCCCGTTTATAAACACTTCCTGCTGATTTCTTTCATAGCCACGGGTTTGAAATCTATTAGCTCCGAATGTGTATGCTGCGGTATTCAGGAAGGGATCGCGCGAGGCAGTAAGCAAGCTGCTGACGCTCTGTGTAGAAACTCTTTCGTTGTCGGAAGTCTCAAAACTCTGGTCTAAAGAGATAACCGGAAGCTCAAAGGTCTTCAAGTCCTGAGTCGCAGGTCGGGATACAATCATGTCGCCCAGGTTCACAAGCGGGTTGTCCACTACAATGGAGATGGTATCCGGGCTTATTCCCTCACTGCTTATAACTACGCGGTGGGTGCCAAAGGGCACCTGACTAAAGGCGAAATTGCCCCTGCCGTCAGATGTAGTCAGTAACTTTAAATAAGGGATTGCGATCTGTATATCGCTTGCCGGTTCTTCCGACGATTCAATAACTAATCTTCCTTTTACAAGTGCAGATCCTTTTAGTTCCTGAGCAAATGTTGCTATCGAAAATATAAGTAGGAATGCGAGGGATAATGGTAGTTTTTTATACATAGGAATAAAAAATGATTTCCCTTTCGGGGAAATCGCCGCAAAGATAATTTGCGTTTATCAGCGGACACAGCAATAAGTCAAATAAATTAGTCACTAATAGGAGCTTTAGACGGTGCACAATAAATGGATTTTTATTTCCTTTGCAGCCCAAAATCAATACCGTGAGTATTAAGAAAATATTGCTTTTAACCCTTACCTTATTGTATGCGTTCTGTGGCTTTGCACAAAAGAAAAACTACCACATTACTGCCGTAGCGTTTTACAATTTTGAGAATCTTTTCGATACTCATGACGATCCCCGGAACTGGGGAGACAATGATTTCCTGCCAAACGGACCTTATCATTATACCGACAAGATTTACCAGCAAAAACTCCACAATCTCGCCACTGTGTTATTCCAACTTGGAACGGAAATGACACCGGATGGGCCGGCGATTATTGGTACTGCGGAGATAGAAAACGATCGAGTGCTTCAGGACCTGATAGCTCAGCCGGAGATTAAGGATAGGGGATATAAGTTTGTCCATTTCGAGAGTCCCGATTCCCGTGGTATAGATGTGGCAATGCTTTATAATCCGCGATACTTTCACGTTCTTTCCGCACGCGCTTTAAAGACAGATATTAGTCGGTTTGAAGGGAAAGGCGGCAGGACCCGCGACGTACTCTTCGTTCAGGGGCTTTTAGCAGGCGACACGGTCAATGTCTTTGTCAATCACTGGCCTTCCCGTCGCGGAGGTGAAGCAGCTTCGGCGCCGCTACGAGAGGTGGCGGCCAGGGTGAGCAAAACTATCATAGACTCTATGATGGCCCTAAACCCCAACACTAAGGCAATCGTAATGGGCGATCTTAATGACGATCCTACTAGTCCGGCGGTAACCGAAGTGCTCGGCGCAAAAGGCCATAAAGCGGATGTAAAGCAAACAGATATTTATAATCCGTTTGTCTCTTTTTACAAAAGAGGGATAGGAACCCTGGGATATAGCGATAGCTGGGATCTTTTTGACCAAATTATGCTGACTGGCACTTTCATAAACGAAAAGAGCGAAGGCTGGCGGTTTTATAAAGCCGAAGTTTTTAATAAGGAATTTCTGAAAACTAAGTTTGGCCAGTACAAAGGCTATCCTCATCGTTCATTTGAGGGTAATAACTGGATCAATGGCTACAGCGACCACTTCCCTACGCTTGTGTATCTTGTTAAGGAAGTTCAATAAAACAGGCAGCCATAAGAGGTAAACCTATTGAGCTGTGGGTCCTAATAAATGATAGCCCAGTGAGTCTGACCGTTCTTCAGTTGTTAAGTGCTATCTCCTTTTCCTTATTACTAGTTCCTTTCTCTCAACCTCATATTCAATTCCCTCAGCCTCATATTCAATTCTCTCAACCTTATATTCAATTCTTTCAGCCTAAGAAGAGTTGGGAAATCTTCATATTGGTTTACTAATTCTCAATAAGCTTTTGCTTCAACCCTAATTGAGATCGTTTCCACTCAATATTGAAAAACATCTTTTCAATATTGAAAAACGTCTGACGAATAACGGTTTTAGTCTATCCAATATATGGTTGATCCATTTGCATATACGGCAGACTGGTTTAACAATGAAGCTGAGACCATGTTGATTGAGGTTGACAGAAAGTTGAATGAGGTTGAGAGAAAGTTTAATTAAAGCGGTTTTAGGGCACTATTCATGAGAAGATTTTGCCACCTAAGTGGGGCAAAGTGCGTTCGAAGCCGTAGTAGTCACGTAACGTCTCCTATGGCCTATAATAGAAAAAGGCCCTATCAATGCTCTTGATACGGCCTTGGATCTTAAAAAGAACTTGCTGACGGCAGCGCTCTACTTGTCCGGTTGTTTTGGTTGCCTTCTGTTATTGTTCCGGTTGCCCTGATTGTTATTGTTCGGCTTTTGGCCCTGTTGCTTTTGCTGCGGATTGTTCTGTTTTAGCTGCGGACCGTTGGAGCTTTGCTGCGGTTTGTTTTGCCTTTGCTGGGGTTTCTGTCCCTGCTGAGGCTTATTGCCGTCGTTGCCACTACCACCTTGTCTGTTGTTTGGCGTTCCTTGCTGAGGTCTGCCGGAGTTCCTGTTGCCGTTGTTGTTTCTCTTTCTACTTCCTTTCTCCAGGCTTTTAAGGGATACTTGTCCTACATCATTCACAAAGCCCATTTCCACTTTTACCCCGGCCTTGTTGGCACTTGTTTCCAGCTCTACCGGCTGTAGTTCATCCGGCCTTTTGCCCTCGCGATTTACCTTCTGTATTTCCTTCACACGCTCTATGGTCAGCGGGTATTGCTTGCTGCTATCCTTATAGCTGTACCACATCAGGTTTCTGAAGATGTCTTTTTTGGATAAGAAGGCCTCTCCCTGAGTAGTAAGAAGTACTTCTGCTTTGTCGGGGAATACACGCAAAGCATCCATATAGGTATCCAGCTCGTAATTGAGGCAGCACTTCAGCCGGCCACACTGACCAGATAATTTTGTTTGATTGATGGACAGATTCTGATAGCGTGCAGCGTTGGTGTTCACGGACTTAAAGTCTGTAAGCCATGTACTGCAGCAAAGTTCTCTTCCGCAGGAGCCGATGCCGCCCACCTTTGCACTTTCCTGCCGTGCACCGATCTGGCGCATTTCTACCTTCAGCTTAAACTCTGAGGCATATACTTTAATCAGCTCGCGGAAGTCCACACGGCCATCTGCTGTATAGAAAAACGTCGCTTTTTTACCATCAGCCTGTATCTCCACCTCAGAGATTTTCATCTCGAGGTTCAGCTGCCTGGCAATGGCACGGCTTTGCACCATTACTTCCTTCTCCCGCGCTTTCTGTTTGTTGTAGTTCTCAAGGTCGTCCTTTGTAGCCAGGCGCAATACCCTTTTCATTTGCGGGTCTTCCTTTACGCCATACTTCTTCATCTGCAGCTTTACGAGTTCTCCGGTAACACTTACCATCGTTACATCGTAGCCGCTTACGCCTTCCACAACTATCATCTGACCTTTTTCAAGTATCAGACTGGTATTATTTCTGTAGAAGTCCTTACGGCTTCCGTTATTAAATGAAACTTCTATTACCGGGTAAGGTTTCGCACCATCGTGCAGGGGCAGAGCGCTCAGCCAGTCAAAAACATTCATACGGTTGCATCCACTCGTGCCACAATTTCCATTGCTTTTGCACCCCGTCGGTTTTCCGCTTGCGCCAGTCCCGCAATTGCCACATCCCATTAGTATATCAATTTATATTGACAGTGCCCGGGCAATCTCCATATTAACTATAAATAAAGAACATTAAACACTTTCCAGGTATCGTTCTTAACCCCTCCTCACGTGATTGCCTTTCTACTGATGATGAAAAAATAGTAAAATAAGCGTCAAAGTTAAGTTTTCTAAGCAGATAAACATTCAGGTATAAACTTCTATTTGTAGGTCATTTTTTTGATCGATCCTATACATCCCCCTGATTTTCACCTTTCAAAAACAACAAAGGCATTTATAAATGGCTATCTTCGCTCCTTATTTTCCAACTAAATCATTCCTCTTCATTTAATGAAAAAATTACTTCTTTTCATTGCTGCTGCATTGCCGCTTGTGGTACATGCGCAGGATGACCTTGTAAAGAAACTCGATGCTAACAAAAGTGATAGCTCGAAGAAAAAGTTCGTTTTTACGCCTGTTATCAACCTCGAAACAACGCCCGTAAAGAACCAGGCGAGCAGCGGAACCTGCTGGAGCTACTCCACCAATTCCTTTCTGGAAAGTGAGATGCTGCGTATGGGAAAGCCGCCGGTAGATCTTGCTGAGATCTTTACCGCACGCAATGTTTACCTCGATAAGGCCGACACTTACATCCGCCTGCACGGTGGCATAGGCTGGGGCGATGGTGGCGAATGCCATGACGTTATCAATATGTATGCGAAATACGGCGCTATGCCGCAGGAAGTTTATACTGGTCTGCACTATGGTACCAACAAGAACAAGTTCAAGGAGATGCAGGCCGTACTAAAAGGAATGCTGGATGCCTGGGTAGCGAATCCTAACGGCAGACTCAATCCGCATTGGAAGGAAGCATTTACTGCAGTTCTCGATGCCTATGTAGGCAAAGTACCGGAAAGCTTTACCTGGCACGGGAAGAACTACACTCCGCGGACATTTGCAGACGAGGTGGTAGGTATTAATCCTAACGACTACATAGAGCTTTCTTCTTTTATGGATCAGCCATATTATAAGAAGACAATGCTGATGGTGCCTGATAACTGGAGCTTCGATAAGGTATATAACGTAAAGATGAATGATATAACTGATATCATTGACAATGCACTGGACAAAGGCTACACAGTTGCCTGGGCAACAGACGTGAGTGAAAAATACTTTAGCTGGAAGAATGGAGTAGCATTCGTACCGGAAAAAGACTGGGACGACATGAGTGAGGATGAACAAAAAGATCTCTTCAACGGACCTAAACCGGACCGCAAGATAACCTCAGAAATGAGACAGGCCGCTTACGACTACTACGAAACTACTGACGACCATGGTATGCACATAGTAGGAAAAGCGAAAGATCAGAATGGCAAAGAATACTATATCGTAAAGAATAGCTGGGGCGAAAAGAATGATTACAAGGGCTATATCTACGTAACAAAGCCATATGTACGCTACAAGACAACGGCGTTCCTGCTGCATAAAGATGCTTTACCACAGGAAATGAAACAGAAACTACATTTGAGATAATCAAATAGTATAATGTTTATAGAGGAGGCTGTATCGGTATGATGCAGCCTCTTTCATTTTTTGCCGGATTGCTAATGAAACGCTTCAGGCACACTACTAACAAACCAACCAATTAACTCATCAGGCTGGCACACTTATTATCCTTCCACAGTGAGCGATGCCAATTAATACCATTGATATACATAACGGGAAGGCAAGGAAGTGGGTGGACGTGATAAAGCCTACTGAGGACGAACTTGAAAGGATTGCAAAAGAATATCATATCAGCCGACCCATTGTCATTGATTGCCTTGATCCTGACCACTTGCCAAAGCATGAACAACTGAAGAACTTTACGTTCATCATCTTAAGATTGTTCAACGGCAATGTAAAAGCACATCTCGATTCTATTCAGGACATTACAACCAAGGTCGCTATTTTCTTCAATGACGACTTCCTCATTACGGTTCACAGGCTCGAACAGCCTTTCTTTGAGACGATAAAAAAGGAAACTTATGGAGAAGAGCCTTTCACAAATGCAGACATCGTGGCAAGGATCGTTCGGTTTAGTTTGGCATCATTCGAACGTCCTGCGGTAGTGCTTGGTGAACAAATCGAAAATTACGAAGCCACTGTATTGCTAAAGCATACGAAATCAGCACTGTTGCAGGGACTTTACTATCTGAAGCGCAAGTCTTCTTCCTGCAAAAAGATATTACTGCTCACAGACGATCTTGTTCATTTTTTAAAGACAACGGAAGCTGATGCTTCGCTGGTTCAGGATATACAGGATCTGTACACGAAGCTTATTCTCCTTTACGATCAGATCCTTGACGACCTTACCAACCTGCTGAATATCTACTTATCACTTACCGCGCAGAAGACCAACCAGGTAATGAAGATCCTTACCGTTTTTTCGGTATTCTTCATGCCGCTTACCTTTATTGTGGGTGTGTATGGTATGAACTTCAGGTACATGCCGGAGCTGTACTACCGGTGGTCTTATCCCGTTGTGTGGATTATCATGTTTGCAATAACGGCGGTTATCTTCTTCTGGTTTAAGAAGAAGAAGTGGTTGTAGTTACCAAAAGGTGATGTCCCAGGATTGCTTCCATGTTTCCCCTTCATTCAGGACCACAATTCCTTCTTTTTCTTCCAGTTTTTGATTATGATACAGGGAGTCAGTTATGCCTTGCCAGGGTTCTATACAGACAAACGGAGCTTCGGGCGCAGACCAGATACCGAGGTAAGGGAAGTGCTCAATGCCCACTTTCAGGCCGTGCTTCGAAGCGTTGCTTTTCAGCGAAATATATTTTGATGTCGGATGTTTTAAAACGATGGCATCATTTGCAAAAAGCTGATCGGTAAGCGGAACCTTCCTTTGCCCATTCAGAAAAGGCTCTGTATGTGTCTTCAGCAGGCCGTCCGAGAGCACCCATTTTTCAAGTGTTTCTTCTGTATCAAACTCAAGGAAATAGTCTTTAAATTTCAATCCTTTTTGCAAAGGCAGGTGAAAGGCGGGATGTCCACCTATAGAAAAGTACATCGGGCCGCTTCCTTCATTTGCCACCTCGTAACTGATGACCAGTTTGTCGGCTTGCAGAGAGTAGTGGATTTTCAGAGAAAAGCGGAAGGGGTAGTTGGCAAAAGTTTCTTCGTCGCTCCGCAGTTCAAAGCTCGCGCTTGTTTCATTGTGTGCTAAGAGCTGAAACTCTCTATCCCGGGCAAACCCGTGACGTGGCAGACTATAAGTGGTGCCTTGAAAGATATAGGTATTGTCTTTTAATGTGCCGACAAACGGGAAAAGAACAGGTGAATGTTTTGACCAATGCTGAGGATTGCCATTCCATAGGTAGTCAATGCCATTTTGCTGATGATGAATGGAGGTAAGTTCAGCGCCCGCCTTCTTTATAGTGATGTGCAGATATTGGTTTCGTATGTCAATCATAGCCTCAATACTAAGAAAAGATACGAAAAAAGTCTGCGACCGTGGAGGAGGTAGCGCTTATCTTAGTTCTTCATCCTCATAAGGCGCTCAATTGCTTTAGCTTCCGCCATATTTCTATAAATAAGATTTATCTTTTCCTCAGCGTTCAATCCTGACCAGTCAGGGGAGGGGCCTTGTTCGCTGATTTTCTTTATTCTCCTGTCTATCAGCATATTCCTGCGCGAGGAAAGGGAAAAAAGGAAAGTCAATAGCCACAGACGGCGGCCAAGCATCTGCTGCAATGCAGCTTCTGCCATGTGCGTTTTAAGAGTAGATTTGAGGAACGACATTATTAAAACCGAATTAATAATTAAAAATAGCGGTTTTAATTCTGCTTTAACAAGTTTTCAAAAGATTTTTTTTGTTAATGTCGTTTAGTGCCTGCTAAGACTCATTGCCATCAGCAGATTGTCGTAGTAGGTGTTAATTCCGGATTTGATGAAACCCTTCTGTCTTCCTTCTTCCACGAAGCCCATTTTCTCATAAAGCGTCGCTGCTCCTTCGTTTGCTGCAACGATCTGCAGCCAAAGTTTTTCCAGAACAGGATTTTTTCTTGCCCAGTCTATGCCGCCTTTAAGGAGAATGGTTCCAAGGCCGAGCTTCTGGTATTCTGGCAGCATGCCAAGGCCCACCAGTCCTGTATGTCTTAATCGTATTCTGCGGCCGCCGGTAATGTCAAGATTGCCAATAATGGTGTCGTTATGAACGGCCACTATCAGCAAAGAATTGTCGTTTTCTGTAAAGCTTTGGATGAATTCTCTGCCCTGACGGATATCCGGTGCAAATTCATCTGCTTCCATCACCATGAACTCGCTTTCTTCAATATATCTCTTTACACAACGAATAAAATCAGCGGCGTCCTGTATGGTAGCTTCCCGCACAAACACCTGTTGTTCATTCTTGAGGGTAGCTGAAAAGGAAGGAAATTTTTTATCTATTGTTTCGTATACCATTTGTTGAAGGATTCAGTACAGTAAATTACTGCCTGCCTGTTTCATTTGAAAAACAATTGTGCCGAAACCGGAAATGAAATTATTGAAACGGAATCAGCAGCCGCATTCTCCGGAAAAAACACTGCTGTCTACTTCTGTCTCTTTAAAGAAAAGTTTGATCTTACCGGTGTTCCACCAGACTTCATCGCCTGTGTTTTCTTCTGCTGTCACATCTATTACTAAGGTGTATAAGCCGTTGGAATAGGTTTCTTCATAGCTGCTGGAGTCTGTCTGGTCTTTGGTAGATCGCACCAGCTTCAACATCACCTGTTTCTTGTTCACAGCAATCCAGGCACTGCTATCCATATCGCAAACGAACAAGTAACGTTCGTTCTTGAACTCTTTTTCATTTGCAGAAAAATAGCAACTGCACCCCTCTATGCCAGGCGGCAGTCCTTTAAAAGAAGTAAGTCTTGCGGAGGTACCTGCTTTCTCATTGCTACAGGCAAATAAAAACAAGCACAAAACCAAACACCAGCTTAACCTGTTCATTTGCTGTTGATCTTAGCTTACTAAGTTATTGATAGTTTGGCTAAGTAGTATGATGCCGCCAGGATTTGTCTCGTTTAAAACAAATCATATGTCGCGAAACAAGGAATTAATTAATGTGTATTAGCGGCCTTAGAACTCGAGAGGTTGACCGTCCGTATTAGCAGCGCTGCTTTTTATGTTCTGCTCGATGATGCTTTCATAGCGCTGCAGTTCGCCCGCCTTCGGCTGGTAGCCTTTCTTTGTTTTCTCAAGGAAGGAGTATGCCCAGTTGAGGTCGTCATTCATCAGCCCACCATCATTTTGCTCGTAGTATTTACGGACTTGCCTGTAGCGACTGCTTTCCACATCTGAGGGCACATAGCCATAGATGGTAACATTCCGCTGAAACTGATTTGCCCATTGTATATCTTCCGGTGTTACCCTGGTTAATGGGGGGACAGGATGATTATTGGCTGCCGCCGTAGGTGATCTATGCTCTTTTTGTGATGCCTTTTGAGAAGCGGGCATTTCCTTTTTCGAAGAAGTGTTGGTGGCAGTAGCTTGTTTAGCATTTGGTGAATTTTTCCGATTCGCAACTGCTTCGTTTTTCTTTTCAGCCTTCGCACCTGATTTATTTACGACAGGTTTTGCAGTAGATGAAGCGGCTGTTTTCATGCTCTTGTTGGTGTTGTTACCGGTTTCTTTCTTTGGCGGTTGGATGATGGCAACAGTGTCGGCCTGTAGTGGAATAGTTTTCTCTGGCTTCATCCAGTTTTGAAGCGCTATCTTTTCATTGTTGTAGTCCATCAGTCTCGCTGTGTATTCCGATTCTATATGTGCTACACGAAAGCTGCAAAAAGCAAGCAGGAAAGAACTGATCACTACCATTACAATACCCGGCGTCGCAGATTTTAGGTGAAGGCGTACTTTTTCTTTTACTTCAGCAATATCGTAAGCACGCTCTACCGCTCTCATAATCGTAATGATGCCAATCAGCAAAAGACAGAACGCAAAAAAGCTGAGGAAGAAGATCTTTGCCGAAGCGTTGTGGAGGTTCGTAATGCTCTTCAGGTCACCACCGCTGACACCTGTCTGCTTTGCGTTGGATAATGCATCTTTCAGATCAACAGTAGTATGGATCTGTTGCAGTAAAAAGACGACGCCGAAGATAAATACGATCGCAAGTACGATATAAGTAACCCATTTTTCCGTTCCCCGTAGCATGGCAAGTATATTTGTGTTTCGAATATTGCTTTCAAAAGGCTTCGCTTTCTTTGCAAGACTCAAAGCTAAAGATTTTCAATGGTTATTATTGCTAATGCAATTAAGGAGACCGACGCTCCGAAACCGACCGCATTTAATCCTTAACATCTCAGCAAACATAGAGTTTTCAACCTCCAACCATTTTCAACGATCCCCAACCTTTTCT
>DATJDP010000210.1:0-2528 GCA_035497355.1 Flavipsychrobacter sp. | reverse complement strand
ATGGCCGATGGTACTGCACAACAATGCGGGAGAGTAGGTAGCTGCCATATTCATTTACAAACGCCTCAGAGAAATCTGAGGCGTTTTTGTTTTATCCCTCCTCACGATTTTATCGCAATAGTTTTACTCCAGGCAATCGGGGCTATTTTCTCTCGTCCTTGTAATAGTACCGGCAGATGACTTTTATTGTCGGTGTATCTACTATTAACCTCCGCGGAACCTTCGGCTCGATAAACGTTTCATTTAACACTTCGATCTGTTTGATAGTTATTCTATTTACAAGATAATGACCCAACATCCGATTGTCCGTTTCTTTTACTATCTGGTCAACAGGGAGCGCAGCAAGAAAAGTATTACCCTTGCCTTGATTATATATACCAACAATATAAGGTTCTATCGTCCGTCACTCCTTTTTCCCGCTCTTCTGGCTTTTATAATAGAATTTTATTAGTCATCTCTCATGAATCGCTTTGCATAAAATTTCTCTAATTGGTCATTTCATGTGTCACAATTATTGACTTTTTGTTTAATGAAGTTGCTAGCTATATTTGAAGAGCACTATAGTGTTTAGCTGTTAATGCTGTCGTTCACTCGAGCTTAGTCCTATAGTTGTCTCTCACATGTTTAGTCACATAGGTGGTTAGGCCTTTTCCTGTCTCTGCTAAGCGTTTCATTTGTTCTACATGCTCTTTACCTGGCTTCACATCATCATATAAGTAAAGCTCATTGTTTCTAAAGCGAAGGATAATACCGCTGTAGGTAAGTGCATATCCGATTACTCCTGTTTTGTCATCACCATAAGACTCCATAGCTCGATTTTATGTTTGACTAAAAATATTTTCTACAAAAGCATAAGGGCTAATGCGTTGCAACAATACCCCTTAATTATATTCGTGAGAGTAGATGCTATAAATCGATCAATAACTCAGTAGCCATTTAATTTTTTCTGCAACCTTATCTGCATTGGGAAGCATCGCGGCTTCAAGTCCCATATTCATAGGTACTGCCGGAAGATTAAGCGCACCGATCGTTTGAACAGGTGCATCTAACTGATAAAAGCATTGTTGACTAATACGTCCTGCAAGTGCCTCACAGAATGAGTTTCTTAACTGTTCTTCCGTAAGAACAATACATTTGCCATGTCTTTTTACTGTATCAAATATCAGTGGTTCATCAAGTGGATAGATGGTTCTCAGGTCGATAATTTCAACATGTCCGGGGAAGTTTTTCGAAGCATTCTTTGCCCAGTAAACACCCATTCCATAAGTGATGATACAAAGAGATTCTCCGTTGTGGATCTTTTCCTCACTTGCCTGCAATACTGAAACTCCTTTTCCAAATGGAAGGACATAATCTTTGTCAGGCTCTACTGTTTTTGCTTCATCCGTTCCCGGAACTTTACTCCAATAAAGTCCCTTATGTTCCAGCATTATTACCGGATTAGGATCTAGAAAAGCGGCCTTCATCAAACCCTTCAAATCTGCAGCATTGCTTGGGTAAGCGATCTTAATTCCTTTAATGGTTGCCAAAGTGCTTTCTACACTTCCGCTATGATACGGACCGCCGCCGCCGTAAGCCCCAATCGGTACGCGGATAATACATGACACCGGAAACTTACCGCAACTTAAATAAGAAGACTTGCTTATTTCGGTAACCAATTGGTTAATACCCGGATAGATGTAGTCAGCAAACTGCACTTCAACTATCGGCTTTAATCCTACAGCACTCATTCCGACGGTAGAACCTATAATATATGCTTCCTGAATGGCAGTATTGAAAACCCGCTCGTCACCAAACTTATCACCGAGTGTCGCCGCTTCGCGGAACACACCACCAAGCCTTTTTCCTACATCCTGGCCGTAAAACAGTGCTTCAGGATGCGATTGTAATATCTCTTCTACTGCATGTAGCGCAGCATCTACCATTACCACTTTATCTTTTCCCTGCGGCTCGCGTATACCTTTTTCCTCCGTTACAGGTGTGGGAACAAATACATGCTCTTCCACAGTGGCAGGATCGGGATCAGGTGCGTTTACAGCCGCGTCAAATTCCTTCTGCACAAATTCCCTTTCTTCTTTTTCTATTTGATTGAGCGCTTCTTCTTTCACCCCGCGTTGCAACAAGACCTTTTTTAACTTGGGAGCGGGATCATTCTGTGCATGCTTTTGGAGATCTTCTTCTGTGCGGTACCATTCTTTTCTTACGCCGGAAGTATGGTGTCCTAACAACGGAACCTTTGCATGGACAAGGATTGGTCTTCTTTCCCTGCGCACCCAGTCAATGGTATATTCCATTGTTTTGTAGCTGTCTACAAAATCGCTTCCATTCACTCTTACTCTTTCCAGGCCTTTAAAACCAGCCGCATATTCGTAAGCATCGGTTGTCCTTGCTTCCTCGCTGCTCACGGAAATACCCCAATCATTGTCCTGAACCAAATAGATGATCGGTAGCTGATGCAACGCTGCAAATGAAAAAGCTTCGCTGACTTCACCTTCCGTCACGCTACCGTCGCCAAGGGAACAAACTAC
>DATJDP010000209.1:0-15160 GCA_035497355.1 Flavipsychrobacter sp. | reverse complement strand
CCGTTCATCATATAGCTGTCGTATTCGGCTTTACCTACATCCAACGTTGGCATTACACCAATCTCAACAAGCTTAGGGTCCATAACATAGTAAAGGCCTACAAGATCCGCACGAGCCTCTTCAAGTGTAGAAGCATACGTCTTTAACGTCTTATCTGTTGTTTCTACACCCGGATTAATTTGGCCTGAAGCATGACCTATACATTCGTGCATGTCGGTATGGAGATTAGAGGCGAGGTTGCCCCATTTCTTTGCGCGTTGCAGCACTGTGTCATTTACTGCAAATTCCTCGATCATACCACTGTGAACACTCGATTCATTATAAGCATGAATGATGTTGGACAGCGAAACGGATTTCGAGCCATGTTCTTTTCTGATCCAGTCTGCGTTGGGAAGATTGATACCAATTGGTGTACTTGGCGCCGCATCTCCACTTTCTACAATCACAGTAATCGCCTTCGCGGTAATTCCCTTAACCTCCTTTTTCTTATGCTCCGGCATTAAAGGTGAATGGTCTTCAAACCATTGCGCCTGTGAAGCAATTTTAGCGATGCGCTTTGTCTCTTCAAGGTCCTTCATGGACACCACGCTTTCAAAGCTTCCTTTTTTGCCGATAGCATCCAGGTAAACTTCAATAAATCCATTCACCACGTCAATTCTCGAAGCGGTGTCTTTTACCCATTCGATGGAGTATTCGTCGAATTTTTTAAGATCTCCGGTCTTGTAGAAGGCTATCAGCTCCTCAAGGGTCTTCTTCTGCTGGTCATTTTCTGCAACTGTAGTAGCTTTTTCCAGCCAGGAAATGATCTTATCAATAGCTGCGCCATACATTCCGCCTGACTTCCATACCTGCTCAACAATATTGCCGGCGCTATCCTTTGTCAGTTTGCTGTTAAGACCCCAACTTGGTGCATCTCCTTTTGTATCGAATTTGCTGTAAAAGCTTTCTACATCTTTTTGTGAAACACCTTCATAGAAGTTGTTAGAAGAGCTTTTTACGTTGTCAACATTTGGACGCAGATCAACCACCTTTGGCTCGATCTTAGGATCGTAAATAATGGGCGACACCCGCTTCAGGAAGGCGTCTACTGACTCTCCCGACTCAAGAGGAAGTTGCGCAGTATCGCTATTTTTTACAATCGAAGCGAAATAATCCTTGTTGCATTCAGGAAAGAATTTCTCATTACTGTAATGATGGTGATTGCCGTTGCTAAACCAGAAACGACCACAATACACCTCAAACTGCTTCCACGCGGTATCGTTCTTGTCTCCTTTGTAAGTGCCATACACCGTTTCAATCGTCTTACGCAGTAGTAGTCCATACTTGCTCTTTTGATCGTAAATGATATCACGACCGGACAATGCTGCTTCATACAAGTAATAGGAAAGCTCTTTTTGCTGCGCTGAAAGTCCATTCCAGCCGGGGATCTGATAACGCAGTATCTGAAGATCAGCAAAAGATTCCGCTTCGACCTTAAATGTCGTATCATAGCCGTCTGAAACCGTGGCTGTAGAATCTGCAGTGGTAGAACTGCTCGCTACCTGACCACAGGAAGTCATTAATGTTTGTGTGCCCATAAGGATCAAAATGGGAAGTGTCCACTTTTTCATTTTATTATTAATGGATTTTTGTTGTCTGGATTTTTTTAAAAGTACTTCTTATGGCTTATACACCAAAATACAAGGGTTGTTAAAATACGGAAGCCTCTATCTTTTGAAGCTATTATCAGACGCTTTACTGCCTCGGGAGAATTAAATTTGTTGAATCAGGCTTAATAGCCATAAATTGAGTAAAGCCTTAGGATGAAGTGGAATAATAGAAAAGAAGAAGCGACGCTTGTGAGAACGCGGCAAATGGGGTTCGGCGTTTTTATTAGCGTTGCACTTATGATGCTGGTGTGTGGCCCGGCATATGGCCAGGACAATGACCTTACACAGGCGAGGGTGTATGCGGACACAAAGAATTACGAAAAAGCGATTCCGATTTATGAAAAGCTCTACAATCAGTCGCCTCTTGATGCGGAAGTGTATGGCGAATACCTGAGCGCGCTGATAGCGGATAAACAGTATAAAGATGCAGAGCAGTTAGTAGAGCAGCAGATAAAGAACAAGCCGCAGGATCCGATGGTATATATTGATCTTGGGAAAGTACTGTTGAGTGCAGGTAAAGAGAAGAAGGCCGGCGATCAGTTTGAGAATGCCATTAAGCTGATGACTGGGGACGATATGGTGACTACGAAGATGGCCAATGCATTTACGGCTATTAATCAGGACAAGTTCGCCATTAAGACCTATGAACATGCGATAGAAATGCTCAGAAATAGTTACCTGTATGGAACTCCTCTGGCGAAACTTTATGCAAAGACCGGCGATATAGAGAAAGCAGTGAATGCGCTGTTAAATGTAGGCCCCATGCAGATGCCAGGCGCAGATGACCCTAAGGCAGTATTGCTGGAATTGCTTGGTAACGATGCAAAGAAGTTGCAACTGGCGCAAAAAGCACTAATCAAACGCATCAACGACCAACCGGAAAACACCTGGTATGCAGAATTACTGACATGGTTATACACTCAAAAAGACGATTGGGAAGGGGCGCTGATCCAGATTGAGGCACTGGACGCAAGAAACAAAGAGAATGGTGAACGCTTGCTCGAATTTGCACAGGAGGCCCAACGGGAGCACCAATATGAAGTAGCGCTGAAGGCATTAAATGATGTAGCAGAAAAAGGCAAAGACCAACCGATATATGCAATAGCCACGGCACAAAAGCTAAATGTAATGATGCAGCAGTTGGGTGAAGCTCCGTCGCCTGCTGCATCTCAAATCTCGGATTTAGAGCAGCAATATTCAATCTTCTTTGCCGATTTTCCTCAGTATTACAACACAGAGACGCTGCGCGATTATGCCACTCTGGAAGCGCAATATGCAGGGAAACCACAAAAGGCGATTGAGCTGTTACAGACCGCAATCTCCCGTCCGGGAGCAAGGCGGGAGTTTGCAGGCTGGGCTAAACTGCAGTTAGGTGATTACTATATTCTTCTTGGAAAGATCTGGGATGCATCGCTTACTTATAGTCAGGTAGATAAAGATTTCAGAGAAGATAGGCTGGGAGAAGAAGCAAGATTCCGAAACGCAAAGCTTGCCTATTATCGTGGAGACTTTGACTGGGCCCAGGGCCAGCTTTCTGTACTGAAGGCTTCGACCTCTGAGCTGATTGCTAACGACGCGCTTTACCTGTCTGTGCTGATCACAGAGAACATCCCGCCTGACAGCAATCTGGTTCCTCTGGAAAGATATGCCTATGCCGATCTGCTTTTGTTTCAAAATAAGGACACCGCAGCTGCATCCTTGCTTGATAGTATAGCCACGGCGTTTCCGAAACATCCTTTAAACGATGACATATTAATGCTTCGTGCACAGATGGCACAAAAACACCGGGACTACAACAAGGCGCTTGATTATCTGAAACTGGTGTACGAGCGCTATGGCGACGACGTGCTGGCGGATGATGCTTTATTTAAGACTGCAGAGCTTTATGAAACTTATCTGAAGCAGCCGGAAAAAGCAAAACAGTTCTACGAAAAGCTGATCGTTGATTTCCCGGGAAGCACTTATGTACAGATGGCAAGATCGAAATTGTCGTTACTCACACAAGGTACAGTAGTTCCTTGAGGCTCTTCATTCGATGCGGCAAACATGTCGCACAGCATATCCGTCTGCTGCTCTTAGTCTGGGTATTATATGAAAGACAGGAGTGTACGTTCCAAAAGCTTGTCGGAGCTTTTGATTGTCGCACGTAAACCTTTAATTGTCGCGCTTAAACCTTTAATTACTAGAGTTAAACCTTTACGTATGGTATGTAGACAGTTAATTCTTTCAGGTAAACTTTCAGTTGTGATACTTAAACTTTTAACCGGCTCAGTTAAGCCTTTAGTTGTTACAAACGAGCTTTTGGTTGGCACCCTTAAACCTTTAAGTTAGACATGTAAGCCTTTAATGCCGACACTTAAGCCTTTAAACGACACATGTAAACCTTTAATTGGGACATGTAAGCCTTTAATTGATGGATGTAGACCCTTAATCGAAGCGCTTAAACCTTTAGTTACGACACTTAAGCTTTCAATTGACACACTTGAACTTTTAATTGCGACACTTAAACCTTTAGTTGCCACGATTGCGTCTTTAATCGTCATCAGTAAGCCTTTAATTGCTACCGTTGCACCTTTAATTGTTTTTTCCGCCATTCGCTGAAGATATCACGTTGTCCTAAAAATGGTGACTGATCAGGAGGACATTGCTGTTTCCTGCTTCGGTTTTTCTATTAAAGATAAAGATGTTGCCAGGAGGTGGATGGCTATAGCGATATGCTATATGGCAACAGGCAACACCGCCTTATGCTTACAACATCCTTCTTTCATTAGGTGCAATTCAAAATCGCGCCGTATTTTTCGTGCCTTTTTACAACGAAAAATGCAACACTGGAAAGCGAGCCCTGTCTATTTTTTTGAAGAAGCCCCCTTCTTTAGGTTGCTGTTGCCGGTTATTATAGCGATTATTTGCTACGACAACAACTGGCTCCCTGTGCTCGATCGCGGTGCTCTGATATGCACCGTTTGTTTCACGTCCCTTCTTACCACTGTGCTGTTCAGCGGTGGAAATGAAAGAATTCCTTCATTACTGCGATTGGCAGCCCTTCAGCTTTCTCTTTTCTCTATTGGCTGGCTTATATGCTTTACAAATGATATAAGAAATGATGAAACATGGTTTGGAGCGCAGTTGGAACATGCGGATGCTTTCGTCGTCAAAGTACTAAAGGAACCGGTAGAGCGACAAGCGACCTGGCGAATGAAAGTGGCTGTACAAAGGGCATACGGTAACATTGAAGTAACCAACACAAAAGGAACGGCATCGGTATATCTGTACAAAAACGGATACGATAATAGTATTCATGAAGGCGACATGCTTATTTTGCCTAACAAGTGGACCGCAATAAAAAATGCAGGCAATCCCTTTGAGTTCAACTATCAAAAGTTCTCCGGCAGGAATAACTTATTTTATCAACAGTTTCTCTCCAATGCGGAGGTAAAGGTTATAAAGCATACAACAAAGGGAACAGACATAGTCAATAGTGTTCATCACTGGGGAATGAATGCCTTGGCTCAGTATGTAAAAGATAGTGCAACACTTGGTCTGATGCAGGCTATGTTGCTTGGCGATGAAGTAAATTTTGATCCGGAGTTGCGTCAGATGTATACAGATACGGGTATTATTCACGTAGTGGCCATTTCTGGATCTCACATCATCGTGTTCTATTGGTTTATATCCTTGTTTTTCTTTTGGATAAGGAATAAAAGGTATGAATATATAAAATACCTGTTTGCTGTTCCACTGGTTGGTCTGTACGTGGTGATTGCCGGTGCGCCTATTTCCGCTGTAAGAGCAGCCGTTATGTTCTCTTTTCTTGCGTTCGGAATGCTGTTGCAAAAGAACAGGCAACCGCTCAACCAATTGTTCGTGACAGCATTTTTCATGCTATTGTACGAGCCGATGTGGCTCTTTGCCGTAGGCTTTCAATTATCATTTGCTGCGGTATTGTCTCTCATTATATTTTATCAGCCGGTTAATAAGTTACTTACTCCGGCCAATCCTTACTTACGGAAACTATGGGGTGCAGTAGCAGCGAGTATCGCAGCAGAAATACTTATCTCTCCCATAGTAATCTTTTATTATCATTTGCTTCCGGCAACTTTTCTTATAGCAAACGTTTTCGCTTATTTATTCATGAGTGCAGTGTTAATGTCTGGTTTAGTACTGGTGCTTTTGAGCAAAATAACGATTGTAGCGAAGGCGCTTGCTGGCATTATTGTAACGCTTACCTCCTTCTTTAATGGCATTATTGGCTTTTTGCAGCAATTAAACCCACAGACTTTTCATCATATTTATTTATCGCTGTTGGAGGTACTATGCGTTTATGCGATCATTATCGCATTGGCGGTTTGCATACTCAAACGACAATTGAAGGCATTACCGATCGCTTTGACCGCCATGGTATTGCTGCTCTCATTTTTTATTGAAGATAAGTGGGATACCATTCAGCAGCAAAGGTTAGTGATCTATAATGTCAGCAAGAAGGCTTATGCTGAGGTGTTGAATGGCAGTTATTTCACTCCCGTAGTCCGCGATTCTTCAATTGATGCTGATAAAGATTTTGCGACGAAGGAATTGCATATAGCCTCAGGGGCGTGGAGGATGAAGGACGGGTTGAAACAGGACGTATTTATGATAGGAGGAAAGAAGATATTATTCCTTCGGGAGCCTATACAGACCGATACCAGCCACGTATTCAATATAGATTATCTCGTTATAACATATCCTGTAAAAGAGTTTAGTGCGCGGCAATTGCAGGAACAGTTCCATTTTAGGAAGATGGTAGTTGCCAGCAATACAAAGAGATATCGCGCTCTGCAATGGAAAGACAGCTGCAGAGCGGCTAATATTCCGGCACATTTTACGATGCTGGACGGTGCGTTTGTATTGAATAATTAAGTCGCAGCTTTTAAATTTTTTATCTTCGCGGCAATTTTCCACCAAACATATTCTCATGAATCGCAAAATAGAATCTGCGTTAATCTCTGTTTTTTATAAGGATGGCCTGGAGCCGGTAGTGCAAAAGCTGAATGAACAGGGCGTTACCATTTATTCAACAGGAGGTACTCAGAAGTTTATTGAGGGGCTCGGTATTCACTGCGTTCCCGTGGAAGATGTGACCCATTATCCTTCTATACTTGGCGGCCGGGTAAAAACGCTTCATCCAAAGGTCTTTGGCGGCATTCTTGCCAGACGCGATCTGCTGGAAGACCAACAGCATGTGAAGGAGTACGAAATCCCTTTTATTGATCTCGTAATTGTGGATCTCTATCCGTTTGAAGAAACGGTAAAGAACACCACCGAGGAAAAGGCGATTATTGAGAAGATAGATATTGGTGGTCCGTCTATGATTCGCGCGGCGGCGAAGAATTTCAAAGATGTAGCGGTAATAGCCGCGAAGGACGACTATGCTGAATTGGTGAACTTATTGAGTGCGCAAGAGGGAGTGCTTACAATAGAACAGCGGAAAATGCTTGCAGCAAAGGCCTTTGAAATAGTATCCCACTATGATGTTGCCATTTCCAATTATTTCCTGGAGCAGACTGGAGGAAGCTCCTTTCAGCTTTCCGTTGGCAACAAACACTTTTTGAGATATGGAGAAAACCCACATCAGCAAGCTGCCTTTTATGGCGATCTTGAAGCTTTGTTCGATAAGCTGAACGGCAAGGAACTTTCTTATAATAACCTGGTAGATGTTGATGCTGCCTGCCAGATAATTTCCGAACTTAAGGAGCCGGCTTTTGCCATAATTAAGCATACGAACGTCTGTGGTGTAGCTGTAGCCGATAATGTGTTGACAGCCTGGGAAAAAGCTCTTGCCGGTGATCCCGAAAGCGCATTTGGCGGTGTACTGATCACAAATCAGCCAATCAACGCCGAGGTAGCTCAAAAAATTCATGAACTGTTTTTTGAAATTCTGATTGCCCCCTCTTTTGATGACGATGCACTTGCCTTATTAAGAGGTAAAAAGAATCGGATTTTATTGCAGCAAAAGCAAGCGTTTTATCCTGAAAGAGAGTTTAAGCGAGTATTGAATGGAGTGCTGGTACAGGCATCTGACAAGGGCGCTACCGAATACTGGAAAGAGGAAGGAGCAAGAGAAAGTACCGCTGAGGAGAAGCAGGATTTGATTTTTGCTAATATTGTTTGCAAGCATCTAAAGTCAAACGCCATCGCTCTGGTGAAGAACAGAACACTGTTGGGCAAGGGCTGCGGACAGACAAGCCGCGTGGATGCTCTTCGTCAGTCGATTGAAAAGGCAAAGCAGTTTGGCTTTTCTCTCGAAGGAGCTGTGCTTGCCTCCGATGCATTCTTCCCATTTGACGACTCCGTTAGTTTAGCACATAGTGCAGGAATTACTGCCGTTATCCAGCCGGGCGGTTCAGTACGAGACAGTGATACCATCAACTTTTGTAAAGAAAATAATATGGCCCTCGTGTTGACCGGCATGCGCCACTTTAAGCATTAAATCTCAAAAGCATTGTTTCAAGTGCTCCGGTTTCCTAACTTGAGAGCACTTTTTTATATATAGATGGTTTCCATTCAGGTCTCAGAAGATTTAATATTGCGAACCTATACCGGCGGGGATGCTTCTGATTTGTTCCGTGCTGTTGATGAAAACCGTGTGCATCTTCGCCCCTGGCTTAAATGGGTTGACGGAACTACAAAGGAAGAGCACTCACTTGCCTTTATTGAGCAGTCGCTAAAGGAGCTGGAACAGCAACAGGGCTTAGCGCTTGGTATTTTTCAAAATGGCCAATTAATAGGTGGTATAGGAATAATGAACTGGAACCGGGATCTCAACAAAGCGGAGATAGGTTATTGGATCGCTGCAGATAAACAGGGAAAAGGGATTGTGACCGCATGTCTCCAATCCTTTATTGATTTTCTTTTTACACGCCTTCAGCTTCACAAAGTGGAAATTCACTTTGTAACATCCAATACAAGAAGCGCCGCTGTGGCGGAGAGAATGCATGCGAAAATTGAAGGTGTACTAAGAGATAGCTATATTGTCAATGGTGTATATAAAGATGTAATAATAACCGGTATCTTAAGAACGGAGTGGAAGATGCATCACAAGTAGTTGCAGCTTATCTTTATCTTTTGTTTGCAAAGCGATTTCTCAATTAATGACTCGATTAAAGTTTGCGATAATAGGTTGTGGTCGAATAGCGCAAAGGCATGCGGAGCACATTCATAAATATGGAGAGCTTGTCGCAGTTTGCGATATCGTACCGGAAAAGGCTGACGATCTCGCAGGCCGTTACCATGCAAAAGCCTATTACGACATAGACGAACTTCTGAGATCGGAAAAGGAAATTGATATTGTCACGATATGTACACCCAATGGACTACATGCAACACACAGCATACGATCACTGAAGGCGGGCTGTCATGTGCTTTGTGAAAAGCCAATGGCGATAAGTGTTAGCGATTGCGGTGAGATGATTAAAACAGCCGAAAAAACGAACAGGCGATTATTTGCTATCAAGCAAAACCGTTTCAATCCTCCCGTAGCTGCCGTCAAACAACTTATGGATGAAGACCGCCTGGGACGGATCTATAGTATTCAGCTAAGCTGCTTCTGGAATCGAAATAAAGATTACTACCAGAACTCATGGAAAGGAACAAAGGCCATGGATGGAGGCACACTATTCACCCAGTTCAGTCATTTTATTGATCTGCTCTACTGGATAATCGGGGATGTGAAGAACATTCAGAGTTACATATCCAACTATGCGCACAAAGGAGTGATAGAGTTTGAAGATACAGGAGTTGTGATCCTTGAATTTTACAATGGCGTGATCGGTACTATCAATTATACGGTAAACAGTTATCGGAAGAATATGGAGGGCTCCCTTACTATTTTCGGCGAGAAAGGCACGGTAAAGATCGGTGGACAGTACCTCAATGAACTCGAGTACCAACAGATAGAAGATTACAAGATTGAAAATTTGCCAGAAGGGAACAAGGCAAATAATTACGGTAATTATCAGGGCTCTATGAGCAACCATGATAAGGTATATGAAAACCTTGTTGATGTGCTTATGAATAACGCGTCTATCAATACCAACTCTTTTGAGGCTCTGAAGACAGTGGAAATCATTGAAAAAATCTACCGTGAGGCTAAACATATTTCTTCATGAACCAGCCCTCTATCTACACCGCTAAGATTGTCAACGTTACCTTTGGTGAACATGTAAAGATTGTTGAGCCTGTCAACCTTTATGGCTGTACCATCGGGAGCAACTGCTTTATCGGTCCATTTAATGAGATTCAGAAGGACGTAGTAATAGGAGACCGTGTAAAAGTACAGTCGCACAGTTTTATCTGCGAGTTGGTTACGATTGGCAACGACTGTTTCATTGGCCATGGTGTTATGTTCATTAATGATCTTTTCAGCAAAGGTGGCCCTGCAGGAGGCGACCAATCGCAATGGAAGAAAACCATTATTGGTGATCACGTTTCTATCGGAAGCAATGCCACCATCCTGCCTGTAAACATTTGCAATAATGTGGTGATAGGTGCGGGCAGCGTAGTCACAAAAGACATTACGCGACCAGGTATTTATGCTGGTAGTCCTGCTAAATGGTTAAGAGCTATCTAAGCATTAAATTTGCCGCGATGCCATTGACTTTTGCTCACCCCGCTGCAATACTGCCTGCTAAATATCTGCCTAAAAAATGGTACTCATGGACTGCACTGATTGTGGGAAGTGTAGTGCCGGACTTTGAAGCCTTCATAAAGCTGGGTGGGGAAAAGAAGTTTAGTCACTCCTGGGTAGGCATGTTTGGCTTTGATCTTCCCGTGGGGATTGTCCTCATGATACTTTTTCACGTTGTTGTCAGAGATGCTGTAATAGACCAGTTCCCATCCTTTTTTTATAAGCGTTTTTGCATATTGAAAAAGACAGATTGGATCCATAATTTTAAGGAGCGCTATGCAGTGATTATCATCTCCCTGCTGGTAGGAATAGCAACGCATCTTATCTGGGACAGGTTGACGCACACGGACACATATACCTACTATCAAAAAGCAGGAATATACCTTGGAGATAAGAGTGAAGAAGTGCGCAGATGGCTGCAATGGTTGAGCAGCTTTGTAGGACTTATATTGCTGTTTTGGCAGATTGCGGTATTGCCTGTTCATAATGACATCCCCAGAAAGAAATGGAGTAACTTTTTACCTGTAGTTGTAACCGTTGCACTACTTATTTTCATTCTCCGTGCCTTCTTCCCTTATATAGGCGACGATATGATCAATACTTCTATCGGAGCTGTTCTATGGGGTATTATTGTAGCCTGCTATATTGTTTACAGGAGAAGAACACGCCTTAAAGAAAACCTTGATAGATAAAGAGAAGCCGCTTCTTAAAACACGGCTCCTCTTCCATTTTTCTTAACCATTATTGCCCTTACCGACCAAATAGAAATCCCGCAGTAAGACTAAAACCAAGATTTTTTGTGTCATAGTTGTCATCGGGTGACACGTTTGCCAGTCCAATGCCCGCGTTAGCTCGCAGGAAAAATCCTCGCGGCATCATAACGCCTGCATTTAGGTTTAGTCCTAAGTCGGATCTTTTTATGTCATCATAGTGTGGGTCATCACCGATTTCAAGATCGTAGCTGTCTTTATCTTTGAAGTAAATAGTTTCGCCCCCAGCGCGGTAACTCCTGGTGTACTTTGTCTCCACTTCGCCACCTATTGCAAATGCAAGATATGGGCCACCTCCTATGAAGAAACGAGCGCGGCGTGGGTACCCGAATTTGAATTGAATATTCATTGGGATCTCGAGATAATTCGCTTTAATCTTCGTTTTGCCATCTTCATAATAGGTGATACCTCCTTGGGTATAAATGTCGGTATAGTCGTAGGAGGCGCCTTTTGATGAATAGAAAAGGCCAGGCTGAAAGGAAACATTTCTGCTAAATCCAATATCGACAATACCTCCTATCTTCAATCCTGTTCTCATGTCGTAATCGGCACTACGTCCGGGTCCGTCTTCATGAAACTTGTTGAAGTTGATTCCTATCTCCGGTCCTACCTGTATACGCTGGGCGTTCGCATTATTTCCCATAACAGTTCCGAGTGCCAGTATGAATATCCATTTTTTCATAGCTCTGTTTTTTCAGTTAATTATAACAACTGTACCACGTTGCTGTTAAGGAAAAGTAAATACTCATAACCGTTAAAAAGCGGCAGCTGCGATCTGAGGAATTGGTTCGCGTTCATAGGTTCGGCCATCAATTACGCTTACCCACTTTATTCTTCGTATCGCATTGGTAATGAAGACTGCATCCGCACTTTGCAAATCACCCAAACTTAATGATCGCTCTGCTGTTGGAAAATGTTGGGGTAGCTGTTGCAATAGAAAAGTCCGCATTACTCCTTCAACGCAGCCATCAGACAGAGGAGGGGTACAAATAGTTTTATCCCTGACCCAGAAGATATTGCCGATGCCGCTTTCAACGATTCTGTTGTTATGTTCTATTAAAACATCGTCACAATCAAATTCCTCGGTAAATCGGGCGCTTCTATCATAGAAGGAGGGGTTAATAAGCTTAAGATTGGCAGTAGCATCCAAATTTTTTTCTTCGAGGCTTACTGTTTGAACCTTCCATCCTTTTTCATTCAGCGAAAAAACGTCTTCTTGTATGGGTATCGCATCTATAACGAAGGATAACCTGTTTTCTTCCCTGGCGACCTGCAGGCGCACTCTATAATATGGTGCTTGTGTTTGTTCTATTGTTTTTAGGATTTCCTTCTCTAAAAGCCCTTGATTCAGCCATTCGGGCAATGGATAAGAAATCTTTTGCAACCCTTTTTCAAGCCGACGGTAATGCAATGGCAAAAGCTGGATAGCTCCATTTAGTACAAGTATGCTTTCAAACAGTCCTGTGGGAAAGCGGAAGCGGGACGGTATTGGGAGTCTTGGTCCTTCTTCCGGAGCAATTAAATGACCATTGTAGTTGACTAACACAACAGAGGTTTTTTAGCTAAACTTATTGCCAATGTACACAGAGGTCTTTACAATCGTATTTTTGCGCAAAATTATTTGGTATGACGTTGGAGCAGGCTGTTCCTGTAAAATGGGTTGCAGAGTTTATCGGAGCGAAGTTGACAGGCGATGAAGCACAGTTGGTAACTGGCTTGAATGAGATTCATAAAGTAAGGAAGGGAGATATTTCTTTCGTTGATTTTGAGAAATATTATAATAAGTGCCTTCAATCTGCCGCTACCATCATCATCATTAACAAAGAAGTGGACTGTCCCGCAGGTAAGACCTTGCTTATCCATTCTGATCCGTTCAGCGCTTATGTGAAACTGATTAAACATTTTCGTCCGTTCGAACAGTCCCTCAAAATGATCAGCGAGAGCTCGGTTATCGGCGAAGGGAGTCATCTTCAGCCGGGAGTTTTTGTTGGTAATCATGTCCGCATAGGGAAGAATTGCCTGATTCATCCAAATGTCACTATATATGATCATACCGTGATCGGGGATAACGTGATCATTCATGCGGGAACTGTGATCGGGGCAGACGCTTTTTATTTTAAAAGAAGAAAGGAGCGAGAAGTACAGTATGACAAGCTGGAAAGCTGCGGCAGAGTGTTGATAGAAAATGATGTGGAAGTAGGTGCTTGTTGCACTATTGACAAAGGGGTGAGCGGCGATACGATCATTGGCCAGGGTACGAAGCTCGACAATCATATTCACATTGGCCATGGTGCGGTGATTGGCAGGAATTGCCTTTTTGCTGCACAGGTCGGAATTGGCGGAAAAGCCATTATCGAAGATGAAGTCATTCTCTGGGGCCAGGTAGGTGTCAGTAAAGATCTGGTGATAGGCAAAGGCGCAATAGTATATGCACAGAGTGGCGTTGCAGCCAGTATCGAGGGAGGCAAAATTTATTTCGGTAGCCCTGTGGAAGATGCAAAGACCAAAATGAAGGAACTAAACTGGATCAAGAGGATTCCCGAGATATGGGAAAAGCTGAAACATTAGTCGGGGAGGCCTTCCCGTGTTTGCTATCTGCCCAAACGATATCAAGTGTCCATGCCAGCTGTTCCTTATAGCGCTCCTGTCTTACCGGACAATCGGCCAGCGCACAAAGCTTGCAAGAAAACGGAGCACATGCATCAATGTGAACGAATATCTCGATCTTATTGCCAAAATGGCCTGCTATTATGTCTTCAAGAAGATGAATTTCCCGCTCGCCATCTGCAACACGATAATACCATGGTAAAGTCATGTGTGCGTCTACGTGCATCATGTTGCCATATTGTATCACACGCATATTGTGCATGTCTATCCATTGCGGTCGACGGCTAGTTTGAAGAAAGGAAATTACTTCACCAAGCAGTTTTTCATCCGCTTCGTCCATAATACCTGCCAGAGATTTCCTTACAACCCTATAACCTGTGACAAGGATAAAGACGGCGAACAGCATGGCCACGGCACTGTCCAGCCACTGCCAGTTAGTGAAAAGCAGTAACACCAGTCCCACTATAATAGCGAATGTGGAGTAAGCGTCCACAGTCATGTGTTTGCCTGCAGCCTCAATAGTGGCAGATTTATGTTTTGCTCCCTGCCGGATAGCGTATTTACCTGCAATAAAATTGACGACCCCTGCGATCGCTGTAATGATAATTCCATAATCAAGCCCGTGCAGCGGCTTCGGTTCAAGAAGTTGGCCAATCGCTTCATAAATGATCACTAATCCTGCAATAAAAATGAGAGAACCTTCGATAGCAGCTGATATGTATTCTGCCTTGGCATGGCCATAGGGGTGGTTGAAGTCTCGTGGCTTTGCAGCGAGAGAAACGCTATAGAGCCCTATAAACCCCGTTATTACGTTAACAGTGCTTTCCAATGCATCAGTGAGTATGGCAACTGAATGTGTAAGGTACCAGGCCGTCAGCTTCGCAAGAAACAAAACAACAGAAAGTATCGCTATTAATCTCTGAACTTTTATCGGCATAGGTACCGGACAAAATTAGGCTACATTTTAAAGGATTCAGTTACTTCAGCTATTTCGTTTGGTTTTTATGTTGATTTTTTTAAGCGGTACTTGACTGCGTGGTGTGTTCGGTATGGCTTATCAAGACCTATAAGGTTTTCGAAAACCTTATAACCTGAGTTCGGGATAAAGGATATTGGGATTTTTGCCGTTCTTCATTGCTGGACATAAGCTGTGCCTGCATCTTGTACAGTTTCAATGAATTGCCATATGAAATAACGTTAATCCAAGCTATCCGGACAAGGGTTAAAATTGCATTTTCCCAAACTCTTTGAAGGTTTTCTCAAACTCTTTAAAGATTCTTTCAAACTCTTCTTCGTTCGCTTTAAACTCTTATTTGTCTGGGCCAAACTCTTATTTGTCTGAGTCAAACTCATATTTGTCTGAGTCGAACTCTTATTTGTGCGCCTCCAACTCATATTTGTCTGAGGCTTCCGAATATGAGTTTGAACCAAACTCAATTGAGTTGGAGACAAACTCTATCGAGTTCGCGGCA
>DATJDP010000208.1:0-11493 GCA_035497355.1 Flavipsychrobacter sp. | reverse complement strand
AAAGGATTCGGACAAGACCTTTCGGGAGAGATCTACGTGACCACATCAATGAATGCCGGAGTATCGGGGACAACGGGGAAAGTCTATAAGATCGTGGCGGCTAATCCGTGAGCGGGGTTATTGGTTGGGTAGTTTCTTTTTGCTTCTTTTTTCTTTTGTACCCCAAAAGAAAAAGAAGAGGCAATGTTAACCACAATTGCGTCACCTGAAGGTTGCCAATGACGATGATTTTCTTTTTTTCGTCATTGGCAACCCGAAAGCGTTCGGGAGAAGTAATCTTGCCTCGCATTAGAACGATTGGAGTGGGCTCGTATTGGTAGAGAAGTGCATTAACAGCGTTTGTTTGTCTGAATCAGGATTCACAGGATTTATGGATTCGCATGATCGTCTGAACTTTGATTTGGATGATTATAGCAGCCGGGAGAGCGGACGAAAGAAGTACTCATTTCCGCAGACTGCTTCGTTCCTCGCAGTGACGCGTGTTTTTGTTCTTTTCTCGCGCCACTGAGAAAACGAAGCAGTCTGAACCACGATCTGTTAGAGCCCCACCCAACCTTCCCGAAGGGGAGGAGCTTCCAACGCATTTACTAAGGCATTCAGATAAATAAACTATAGCCAGAGCCATTAGCCATAGCTATAGCCCACACAGTCACGTCAACAGCGTATAGCCCGACAAATCGGGCGGAGCCATTCGATTTGTCAAAGTCTTTCTTTGCTTCTTTATTCGCTTGCGTTTTTTAGGAGCTTATGAGGGCTTCGCCGTTCTTTCGACACCGAAAGAAAGAAGATAGCTGCGTTAACAGCGTTTGTTTGTCTGAATCAGGATTTAGAGGATTTAAGGATTGGCGGGATTGTATAAGGCGGTGGCTTTAGCTTGCCCAATAGCTATTCGACACTGAGAAAATAATGGCGCCTTTTTTATGTTTTTACTAAGGCCAGTAGCGCACCAACAGTGACGATAGCACAAGAGCTGATCAACGCCCTCCAGTTTACCATAAAAACCAGCGCCACGGAGCTTAGTAGCGAACCACGTCAACAGCGTATAGCCCGACAAATCGGGCGGAGCCATTCGATTTGTCAAAGTCTTTCTTTGCTTCTTTCTTTCGACACCGAAAGAAAGAAGAGGCAACATAATTACTCTTTACTACAAGCCCTTCCGGCCCTTCGGTAAACAACCAACGCCCATAGTTCTAAAGCTATACCAACGCCCATAATGAATCCCTTTAGGGAATCCGGTATTTCCGCGTACCGAGTCAGAACATTTGCCGAGGCGGCCAAAAGACATCCCGAAACCATAAACCATCTTGCCTGTTTCATTTTCATTTTTTATGATTTAAACTGTGAAATAATCTGCTCATAACGACTGGTGAGGGCCGATAGTTTTTGCTTCTTCCGCCGCATGATCCGCGGACGGATAAAGAACCAGGCAAACGATAAATAAATTACGACGAATGCATACGTCATAAACATAGCAGTGCTGTACCTGTAAACCAATTCATACACATAAAGGATAAGCCCGATAGCTGCGAAGGCGAAGCCGACGATCTGCCAACGTTGCTCGAAGAGTGCCAGGTGTCTTTGCTCCTCCTTCAGGTATTGCAGGAAGGCCTCATTCGTATAGCTGTATGCCTTAAAGTTGCGGCGTAAAGTGGCGATATTGAGACTTAGCAAAATGATAACGGTGACACCAAAACATGCCTCCCCAACACGCGTGGAGAGCAACCGGGAATGATAAAAGGCCAGTGCAAACACCATGACCGCAGAGATGGATAGCAGCAGGAGCAAGAATCCGATCGCCCTGATCTGCCTGCGCCTTCTGATCTTTCTTGCCGCCGACAACATGTGGGCCGCATTGGGCATTACCTGTGGCTTTGCGGATGACCATATTTGCTGTATATCCTTAAAATCTTCCATAAGCCCTGAATTTTTTAGAAAGCTTCTCCTTTGCACGGTGCAGCTTGACGCGAACATTGCTATGGGAAAGACCGGTGATACTTGCTATTTCCGATTGCGGGACCTCCTCCAGCTCCAGTGCGATGATGATTCGTTCCAGCTCCTCCAGTTCCCCTATACAGCGGTAGAGCAGCTGCAACTGCTCTTCTTTGCTGTCGTGTTCCGGCATGGGTAGCTCTGAAGGCAGATCAACCAAAGGAGTTCTTTTGTCGCGCTGTATGGCTTGCAGGCAGTTGTTCGTGGCGATGCGGTAGATCCAGGTACTGATCTTTGCCTCGCCGCGGAAGGAGGAAAGGTTTTGCCAGACGGAAATGAAGGTTTCCTGGACAAGATCCCCCGCCCGACTGCTGTCGTTCACATAGCCCATGCATATCCTGAAAACTGCGGGGGCATATTGCGTGTATATTTCATCAAAATCCATCTGAACAACTCACCGCAGTTTTGAATAAAAAAGCAGACCTGACCAATTTTTTGTATGCTTAAGATGCGGAAAAGGCGGAAATGTTACAGCGGTGGTGAAGATAATTTTTTGGGAAATGGTTTGTCTGAACCGTGATTTAGAGGATTTAAGGACTAGCAGGATTGAAAGCCCCGGCGTATTATAACCGTTATTCGCTGTATCAGCTAATACTCATTCAATCTACTCTAAATGAGGACTCATAGGTCTTTAGCGGATAAGTGTTGGGCATATAATGCACATTTTATATTTCTACCGCAGTTAAGAGTGCATTCACGGCTATGCCAGTAATAATAGCGATCCCAAAACTGAGTAGTGTACCAATAAGGATATACTCCGTAAGGTTTTTCTCACGATCGTTGCGCAAGTCGCCGATTCTTAAAACAGATTTTGCAGCAACAAGGAAGCCTATCGCATCCCACCGGCCATTCAGCATCATAATAAGTGTTAGTATCCGTTCTATATAGCCTATTAGTTCCCCTGCATTCATAACGGTTGTAAGCGTTGTTTGTCCGTCTGTCTGGGGTCCGGGTCGCCATCCCGATAGGACGGTTTTGATGATAACAGAAGCCGGCTTGGTTATAAACACAAAAGCAGTAAGCAGAGGGAAAAACTTTGTATTGTGTACAAAAGCGATATCAATATTATGACCAGTGTAAAGACTCCAAACTAAAATGAGTGTTGCAATGTGTAAGGCCTGATCTATGAAGAATAATGTTTGCCGGCCGCTCCACTTGCCACTGGATGGAGCGGCTGCGGACTGCAGGTAGACCTTGCCGAGGTCAATAAAATAATGAAAAACAGACGCAATCAAAGCAAGCTTCCAGAAATGAATATCGCCGGTGATGATAATCAGCAATAAAAAATGAACAGTTACATGTAGGTAAAGATAAACTGACCGGACTTTTCGTTGATCTCTATCCTCTATCCATGCTTCCGGTTGCAGGACGAAATCACCCAGAAGATGTGCCAGCAGTAGCTTAAGGAACACGATCATGTGAGAGTCATTTTGTGGATGTAGGACCTGAAGTAGTTTTCCATTGCCATGATCTCCTCGTAGGCAGCTCTGCGGCGTCCTGTACTGATATCCGACTGGCTTTTTCGTTTCAATTTGCTGGCAATATCGGACTGGATGCTGTTTGGATTTTCGATAGAAGCTTTCACGATTTCGGCCATAAGCGGTGTCCATTTATCCATTGGTATAGCGGCAAGCTTAAGCATTACATCAATAGCCTCATTAAAGGCTGCCCATGGTGTGACAATAACAAGCGTTCTTTTCTGCTGTGGGAGTTGATTGAAAGCTTCCCCTGATGCGATGAAGGCTTCGCCATTAGACTCTGTAATTCGTTTGGCAGTATAATTTTTTTCTCCGATGCCTATGGACATTCTGATGTCCAGTCCCTCTTGTGACTTTATTGTAGCTTTTATCTCAAGGGCAGTGAGCAGCGCCTGGGAAGGATCCGAAATCTCGAGCTGAAAACTGTCTCCCCGGAATATCTCCCATGTGGCAGGCATCTTGCCATATTTACTGAAAATCCTTTTTAGCGGCTTCATCCAGGCATCCTGATTGGTTCTCGTGCGGGAATTGATGATATCTCCTGTAATAACAGCGACCATAGAAGCAATATGTGTAAAAATAGCAATAATTAGCTAAAATTGCTAAAAACAGCAATAATTTGGAAAATTGCTAAAAACAGCAATAATGCTTGATGCTCACTTCAAGAGACGCTTCGTTCCTTGCAGGACGAATGTTGTTTGTGTAAAAGAGGTCTGATTAGGAGATTAAGTTCCGAAGCGGTGGAGCGCCCTGCACAAGGGTCTGAACCGAGATTTATATGATTTTAAGGATTTTTGCAGGATTGAAGAAGGGCGGTGGCTCTGGCTTTAGCTTGCCAAATAGCTATTTGAGCATACTAACAGTTGATGATATAATGGCGCCTTTTTTTTATGGGATTGCTTCACCTGAAGGTTCACAATGAGGTCAGGTTGCGTCCGCAATCGCGTCACTTTTTTTCGGCGTCATTGCGAGGGTTTTACCCGAAGCAATCTGAATGTGTTGCGTGAAGAAGATTGCTTCACCTAAAGGTTGCCAATGACAGACTTTAATTAAGTTTTGAGAGGAGCCAGTTGCATACCATGCTTTTTGGCAAGTTTCGTTAAAAAGGCTTGTTCTCTTTGTCTAATTTGTTGTTCATATTTTTCCACTCCCTGTTCTACATAGGCACTGCCTTTGGTTAAAAGATTATAGAACGCCTGAGCCAGTTTTCTGGCACCTGCCTTTACTGCAATCTTACTATCCTTCTTTGCCCGTAACCTGCGCATAAAGCTGCCAATGGCGATGTATTTACTGTTCAATAGCCCCTGAGCCACTTCCCTGAATATCTGACCAGCGCGACTGCCTGCCCTTATTCTCATGCGACGATTCATTTTACCGCTCTTAGCAGAAACGGGAGCTAACTGGCACCAACTCACAAAATGCTTTACTGTTGGAAAGCGACTCATATCTGCACCTACCTCTCCCAGTAGTTTTAATAGTGTATAGTTACTGATACCAGAAATAGTATTTCCATCTACACCATAAATATTGAGCATCTTCTGGTGAAAGTTCTTTATTTGAGGACGATGGTGACGTATCGGTTTGGCAGGTACAACTGCCTGTACCTGATCCTTGCCTTCTTCAAGAGTTGCCAGCACTTCTTCCAATTTTTCATCTATAATCATCAGTTGCTCCTGATGGCGCTTCCACATTTGCAGATTGGCATTGAGCATAAAAATATAGGTATCGTTATAATTCCCTTCAAGAGCCTTTAACACATCCTCGCTTTTGGATTTAATGATAGAGGGACTACATAAAGAGAGTAAGACAGCAGGATTTCGCTCTCCGGCTATGATGGCTTCTATCATCTTAAGGCCGCTGACACCATGAAGTTGAGAAAGCGTGCTTTTTAGCTTGATATTCATCAGTTCCAGCTGTTTACCCATCTTGTTAACATAACAACTTCCCATTTCAATAATATCTTCTCTTTCGCGTACGAGCATACGAAGTTCCCGCAGCTTACCTTTCGGTACATAGCTTTGGCGAACCAGGCCTGCACTAAATACACGCTGAATCCATCGGCAATCATTAGGGTCAGATTTGCGTCCTTTCACCTGCTTTACTTCCTTAGGATTGACCAGACAGACGTCAAGTCCGGCTTCTTCCAGCATCTGATAAAGTGAAATCCAATAAACGCCCGTAGCTTCCATACAAACACTTTCGATTTTTGCAGCTAGCAGGTCTTCTGCCAGTTTGCGATAATCCCCGGTAAAGGTGCCATATGTTTGTACCGACGTGCCATCGGTGGAGACAAATACCTTTTCAGCACCAATATCAATGGCTGCTGCGCTTTGGTTTACCTGTTCAAAAGAAATTACCTTTGCCATAATCTTTTTTAGGAACCAACCGGGCCCAGAGGAGTTCATGAAAAGGCAACGCTGCCAAACGGGAAAGCCACTGCAAGAGGCTTCACCAAAAAGTGATAGACTATCTCTGGAGCAATACTCGCAAGCAGGTTTAATACACTAAAGGCTGAGGGTGCTACACTGCCCGGTTGGTTTTTTCCTGCAAGTTCCTCCTTTCTGTCATCTTCGCAGTGATTGTTGCACAGCAAAATTGATTCTCGCAATGAACTGTGTTTAAAAACAAATATTTTTTTGGTAGTTGACAATATAAGTAGTGTTATGAGTGGCAATGGCAAAGGCCTGTTTTAATAGCTTGTTTGCTACGGCAATTAAGGCCAACCGCTTTGATTTTCCTTTTGCGACTAGCCGATCATAAAGTTCTTTACAAGTTTGGTTACATTTTTTGGCGCTCCAGGCACACAGGTATAGCATCGCCCGTATTCTGCTCATCCCCATCTTTGTGATTTTTGCCTTTCCTTTCACCGAGGTACCAGATACAAATATTCTGGGGCTGAGGCCAAAGTAAGAGATTAGCTGTTTAGTATTAGAAAACTTCCTGAAAGCCCCTGATGCTACAATTAACTGCATAGCTGTTTTCTTGCCAATGCCCGGAATTGACTTTAAATTACTCAGCAGTGCACCGTGATAATCTGCTACCAGCTGTTCCATCTTCTGTTCAAGCATTTTTATTTGCTTTTCGAGCGTTTTGCAGCTTGTTTTTAAAGCCTTAATTGCCTCCTTGCTTGCTATAGGATTTTGTGAAAATGCTTCCATTTGCCTTTCCATACTGATGCGGCTTTTCTCAAGTCCTTTAATAGCCGCCTGGATCTGGCGCAGCTCCTGTACATAATCTGCATCAGGTTCCCATACAGGAGGGTGTTCTACCTTTGCATAAAGGGCGATCATTTTTGCATCCTTTTTGTCGGTTTTTGCTCTGCTAAGGCGCATCTGGCAAAACCTTCTAATCACTAATGGGTTCACCACACTTACTAAAACAGCACTGTCGTACACATAAGTTGCAAGCCGCAGATAGTACGGACCACTTGCCTCCATTACTACCTGATAGTCATTACTGTCCTTGATCAGTAGCAACAACTTTTGGAACCCATCGCTATCGTTTGAGAACTGATAATGACTATAGCCGCCATTTTCTTCCATGCATACATCAAAAGTTGCTTTGGAAACATCAATGCCTACGTAATTAATTGTGCATTCCATAAATTTGTCTTAGACGTTACAAAAGTTGCAGGAAGAAACATCTGCTTGTTGCTTATCAATCCTACATGCAGGCTTTATGCCTAATGAACTGTTCAAGCTTCAGCAGAGGGGGTAAAGGGACTTGCATTGCGAACAGGCTTAATGCCAAATGACGAACCTCAGTCTTGTTCTTTACCCCTTTCTTCTGCAATAATTATCTCTTCTAATTTATCCTAAAAAAGAACACAGCACAAACATAGGATGACGCGAGTTGGAGGTGAATAGTGATCTGCCGCTAAACATATAATGGCGCCTTTTTTATGCTTCGGCTGCGGTTGAGAGAGTGCCTGAGATGATAACAGTACGAAGATTACAGAAGCCCCACAGCCAGGCATAAAAACCAGCGCCACAGAGCCTGATAGAGAACTGCGATAACAGCGTATAGCCCGACAAATCGGGCGGAGCCATTCGATTTGCCAAGTCTTTCTTTGCTTCTTTATTCGCTTGCGTTTTTTAAGTTTTTAAGGCGCTTATGAGGGCTTCGCCGTTCTTTTGCACCTGCAAAGAAAGAAGGTATTACAGCATACTCCACCAAATACTTCGCTGCGCCCAGTTGCCCCATTTGCTAATGCTGGCCATCAGAGTATCATACATTTCTTTTTGAGTCACTTTTTTGCCTTTTTCCGGGGCGGTCAGATCTTCTTTCTTAGGCACTCCCACCTCCACTTTAGTGGCAATCCAGGTGCTGTAAAGGCGAGGGATGGCAACTTCGAGGATCATACCGGGCAGCCCGCCGAACATTTCCGGTCCGCCGCTCGCCATAATATCTTCTGTATAAAAAGCAACGACGTAAACAGAGTCGCAGATCTTCCCAACAGCTTTACGGCATTTGTAATTGGCAATCATGCGCACTTCATCCATGATTTTCCACTCTATTTTTCGCATGCTGTCCTTTACGAGGAACCGCTCCTCAAATATCTGTTTAGATGCGTTGACTTGTCCGGTAGTAAAGTCAGTATAAACAATATTGTCGGAAGCGGGAGCATTGCCAAACATAAATTTCGGTTGATCTTCCAGCTCACGCCCGGGCTTATAAAGGCTTGCATTCTGATTAAATGAATAATCGAAATAGCTGGTCCTGAACTTCGGGATCTGAGATTTCATCTTCTCAAACCAGCCGCCGCCTTCTTCACTGGCCATATCGTCCAGCTGCCGGTGAATGTTGACCGTTCTTTCAAACTCAATTTTCCCTGCGGTTGTGTATTGTGCATTTGCGGCAAGGCTAAGGCAAACAAGGAACAGTATAGAAGTGATTTGCTTCATAGAATTAATCATTAATGATGATGCCGCTTCCGGTATTAGGCGTGCCGCCCGGCGCTTTGGTAAAGTTCCATATCAGGCTGAGCATGCCGTAGCGTTTGATGGTATTGTAGTTCTGTTCTGTAATGATATTACTGTGCCCAAACCGCTGAAAGCCGATGTTCTGGTTAAGAATGTCATTGACATAAGCGCGCAGTTCCAGATTATTGTTTTTAAAGAATTTCTTGCTTACATAGGCATTCCAGAGAAAAGCATCGTTGTTTTGGTCGAACTGTGCCACCTGCTGACGGATGTACCATTGAACTTCCGTGCCAATCTGAAACTTCAGAGGCAGTTCTACACTTCCGTCGAAGTTATGTTCCAACGACCAGTAGTTCGTTGCATTGGTATTGATAGTTGCGGTGTTTTGATTGTAGATGAGAACAGGTCTGTAAGAAATATCACAAACCTTTTCTTTGTCGTAGTTGATGGGAATGCTGAGTTCATAACGGTTGTTACTGCTTTCGTTCTTTATGCCATTAATGTAGTTAGTGATATGGGAAAGGCTGGCACTTAGACCTGCGCCGACCCGAAGGTTTAGCTTTTGAAAAGTTTTCCCATAGCCGCCATAAGCCCAGCTGTTGTAGTTGCCGTTTACATTGATGTATTGATAGACGCTTCTCCCGTCGTTGCTGGTCGTTTGCGACTGGCTGATGGCATCGTTTACAAAATACCCTCCTGCGCTGATATAGGTATAGGTGCCGGATAAGATTTTATAGCTGTTGTAGGACAGATTGAAACTATTACGGAATTCCTGCTTCAGGTTTTCATTGCCGACAACAAGATTGTTAGGATCACTGTTTTGAACCAATGGCTGTATCTGATCCATTGTTGGTTGGTGCGTATTGCCGTTATAGTTAAAACGGAAACTGGATTGCTTGCCCGGAACACGGTAAATAAAGGAGGCATGCGGGAAAAAGTTGTTATAGCTTCTGCTGCGGGAGTAGTTCTTTCTGCTGGTAAGATTGTCTTCCTGTGAAAAGTATGTATTGGAGACAGAGCCGCCGAAAGAAAAATTCATCTTCTTCAGCACAAAGCGAAGGTTGGCGCCACCGGTATTGATAAGGTAATTATAGTCGTAATTACTGCTTGTGGTGTCGTCTAATACATCGTAGCGTGTTTCGGTAATGTCCTTGTCAAACGATAGTCGCTTAGATGTGTTGTTGCTTAAGGCAGGGGAATAGTTGAGCTCCAGGAACATGATCTTTGAAAGTGGCTCTGTGTAAGAGAGCTTGCCTGACAACTGAAAGCTTGTGGAGTTGTACCGCTTCAGCTGGTCAATTTCACCTACGCTGTCCACAGTATGCGTTTTAGGATCGAAGTAATTGGAATGAACAAACAGGAAGCCCGTGGCATCCTGGTTACGATAGCCTTCATCTATATTTAAAGAAATGGTCCTTCCTTTTTTGGCAAACTTCTTTTGATAGAGCAGCGACGCGTTTTGCGACTTCTTAGTAGCGTCATTGTTAGATCTGCTATAACCATTATTCAAAGTATCGGTGATGTCGATGCTTGTATCTGCAACGAAGAAGCTGGTTTGGTTGATGGTGTTGCCTGACTTTGTTTCTGAATAACTCGCATTTGCGGTTAGTTTCAGTTGTGAGGAGGAATCTATTTTCCATTCATAAAGCAGGTCGGCTCTGTGGCGTTCACCGAAACTGTAGCTGTTCTTTCTTTCGTCCTGGTAAAGCTTCGCGCCGGGCAAAGCGGTTTGGGACAAGTTGTTGTTGACCGTTTCTATGTTTTGTTTGGCATAACGATAATTGCCGCTGAGGTGCAACTTGTCTTCCAGCCATTTGTTGGAATAATGCAGCCCTCCTGTCCACGCCGAGGGCAGCCCCTGACCTGTGTAAGTCCCATTCCAGCTTTCCGCCATATCGTCGTCATCGCCAGAAATATTGTAGACACCATCATCGGTCATTTCGACATTACTGCCACTTCCAAATTTATCACGGTCCTCCCAGCCCAGTCCGATCTTGCCTGTATTAGCCACAATGCCAAAGACGGATAGCTTTCTTTTCCCTTTGAAGGCATTTAGCATTGCCTGGTTTTCAAAATATCCATCCGTTCCTCCGCCGACATTAACCTTACCGAAATAGCCTTTCTTCATCTTGTCTTTCAGCTGAAGGTTGATGGTCTTTTCGCGTGAGCCATCATCAATTCCGGTGAATTCCGCCTGATCGCTCTTTTTATCGAACACCTGCACTTTATCTATTGCTTTTGCCTGCAGGCTCTTGGTAACAACCGCAGGGTCGTCTGTGAAAAACTCTTCTCCGTCAACCAGTATTTTCTGCACTTTTTCACCCTGCGCCGTTACTTCACCGTTTTTGTTAACCTGTATGCCCGGCAGTTTTTTTAGAAGCTCTTCTACCGTGGCGCCCTCACGCACAGCGAAGCTGTCTGCAACATACTCTGTAGTATCTCCTTTTATCTTAATAGCGCCTATCTGCTGCTTCAGGACGAACTCCGACAATAAATGCGATTTGGAGATCATCGGTATCGTCCCCATATCCACCGTTGGTTTGTCTTTATTTACGGTTACTACATCCACATAGTCGGCAAAGCTGGGGAACGTGATCATGATGATGTACTTATCAGCTTTCGGTGTCTGCAATGAAAACTTACCATCCTGCTTCGACCGGGTAAAAGTTTCGAGTATGGAATCTGATGCGCGAATCAGCGTAACGGTAGCATATTGAAGGTGGTTTGCATTGAGTGTATCAATAACAACACCTTTAATAGTGAAGGGCTGTGCCGTTGCGGACTGGTAAATAAAGAAAAAGATCAGAAGAGCAAAAGCGGATCGAAGGAATTTCATAGGCGAAACACTTTAAGAACATAAAAATGAGAATATTTTTTGTGTAAAGAACGAAAACTGTTATTTCCCCGATTGGAAGAGAACGTGAAAAATAGTTCCGTCCTTCGTCTCAAGAGAACTTAAGATAACGAAGAGAAGGGCAAACAAGAGGCAAACAAGTAAAATTCCCCATTTCACCATCCATGGCAGCCGACGCCCCATGATTTCCTGGGCATCGTCACTGCGTGTCTGATAAAGCAGTTCCGTGTGATTATTTTCTTCAGGTTGC